>DOEU01000051.1:0-231 GCA_003532555.1 Verrucomicrobiota bacterium
GTGGAGCTTGTTACTGTTTAATATGCGGCGAAAACGTTCAAGACATGGAGCGTAAGAGGCAATTTTCTATCTACAAAGGTGCGCTTTTTTGACTCATTGGCCAGAAGATCCCAAAATAAAAAGTAGAGCCTACTCGTGCGGTGGCAATCAGAACTACTGAGATTTGATAAAAACGTAATGAATAAGATCAGTAATGACCGGTTGACACCTTCGGTAGATTGCGTATTTTTC
>DOEU01000051.1:646-14318 GCA_003532555.1 Verrucomicrobiota bacterium
CTTCCAGATACAGAAGTAATTGAAGCAACGGTTGAAGAAGAGGAGTCGCTGCGAGACCAGTTTGTTCGATTACAGGCGGATTTTGCAAATTTCCGGAGTCGAACTCAGAGAGAGCGTTTAGAGTTATATCAGAGAGCCAATGAAGATTTATTGTTGGAGGTACTACCTGTGTTGGATCATTTTGAGCTCGGATTGGAAACGGCAAAGAAGCAAGTGGCTGACCCTGCGGTGATGGAAGGGTTTACATTGGTTCTAGATCAATTTAAGTCGGTTTTAGATCGATTTAAGGTAAAGCCGATTACGGCAGTGGGAGAGGCATTCGATCCTCATTATCATGAAGCTTTAACCCATATGCCATCTGCCGAGCATGCGGAGGGGTTTTGTATGAATGAAGTGCGCAAAGGGTATCTGATGGGTGATAAGCTATTGCGAGCCGCTCAGGTTGTTGTTTCATCCGGTTCGGCTGCGGAAGGGGGCGAGTAGCGATGGCGGAAAAGCGGGATTATTACGAAGTATTGGGTTTATCACGTTCAGCATCACCTGAAGAAATTAAAAAAGCTTATCGGAAGACCGCTATGAGGTATCACCCTGATCAAAATGAGGGAGATTCTATTGCTGAAGAAAAATTTAAAGAAGCGGCAGAAGCTTATGAAATATTAGCCGATCAGCAAAAAAGAGCGCAATATGATCAGTTTGGGCATCAAGCATTTAACGCAGGTGGAGGCTTTGGAGGAGGGTTCGGTGGGGGATTTAGTAATGCTAATGATATATTCGAACAGTTTTCATTTTCGGGAGATTTAGGAGATATCTTTTCCGACATGCTTAATGGCGGACGACGTCGCAGTGGGCCAGTTAGGGGCGCACATTTGCGATATAATTTAGAAGTAGATTTTGAAGAGGCTGTTTTAGGCTCAACACGGACTCTAACACTTAATAGTAATGATACTGGAACAAGAGAGAAGATAAAGTTAAAGATTCCTGCCGGAGTGGAGTCGGGTTCGCGTCAACGCTTGGCAGGAAAGGGTGAGCAGGGCGCAAGAGGAGGGCCGGCGGGGGATCTGTTCATTGTATTTCATGTACGTGACCATGCATTCTTTCGGCGTAATAATTTGGATATCCTTTTAGAAGTTCCAGTGCCTTTTAATATTGCTATGCTGGGTGGAGAAATAAAAGTACCAACGCTCTATGGCGATGTTAAATTAAAGATTCCTGCTGGCACTCAAAATGGGAAAATGTTCCGAATGAAAGGTCAGGGAATCAAAGATCAAGCTCATGGATACGGAAAAGGGGACCAGCATGTAATGGTGAACATTGAGGTGCCGGCCAAACTTTCTGGAAAAGAGAGAAAAGCGATGGAAAAATTATGCACTTCTCTAGATAAAAATCATTTTGAAGAATCGGTAAAGCTTCAAAAGGATGCGAGTCGATTTTACGATCGTAAGCAAAAACTTGAGAACGATGAATGAGAATAAATTGTCTGGTCGAATCGGCACGATGGGCTGAGTCTCGGATCGTTCTTTCGCCAGAGCAGTCGCATCATTTGGCTCGTGTTGTGCGCGTGGCGGAGGGGCAGGAGCTTACGATTTTTGATGGTCAAGGACAGGTGGCGATCGCTGTTGTGAATCAGCTTTCAAAGCGGGAGGTATTCTTAACGTTATGTGAGCGGTGGCAGGAGCCTAAACCAGCTACTGAGGTGGAATTAATTCAAGCGCTGCCAAAGCTAGATCGATGGGAATGGGTATTGCAAAAAGCAGTTGAATTGGGAGCAACGGCCATTCGACCCGTTCTTACGCAACATACCGAATCTCGCCTCAGTGAAAAAAAAGTGCAGCGCTGGCATCAAATTATTCAAAGTGCTGCCGAGCAGTGTGAAGCACGCTGGATGCCAAAACTTCATCCTGTACAGCCTTTGATGGAGGTATTTCCGCTATTAAAATCGTATGAATGCTCGTTGATAGCGTCGCTCTATCCAGGGGCTCAACCGTTGCAGAAAGTGGAGCTGAGAGGGGTGAAATCGGTCTCTTTGCTAATTGGGCCGGAAGGAGACTTCACGCAAGACGAAGTGGATGGGGCTGTGGATGCAGGCGCCCAAGCGGTGAGCTTTGGATCTCGTATCTTGCGAACGGAAACGGCGGCAATTTATGGTTTAAGCATATTGAACCATGGGGTAGTATAGAACAATGCAGACGGTGGTTATAGCTTTAGCAAATCAAAAGGGTGGGGTTGGTAAAACAACCACAGCTATAAATTTTTCGGCTTGTTTGGCGGAGAAAAATAAACGGGTTCTCTTGGTGGATTTAGATCCGCAAGCCAATGCTACCAGTGGGTTGGGCGTGGAGAAGACGCCGGGGGCGAGTATTTTCCCGGCTTTACTGGAGGAGTGTTTGGGATTGGATCAGATTCAATCTACGGCAGTGAAGAACTTGGATATTATTCCCTCCGAATTGGATTTAGCAGGAGCTGAAATTGCGATTGCTCGCCACGATGACTATTTGCATAAACTAGAAAGGGCCTTGGAGCCCATTGTTTCTTCGGAGCGGTATGATGTGATTTTATTAGATTGTCCGCCGTCGCTCGGCATCTTGTTTATGAATGCGTTGAATGTGGCGGATGAGGTAATCATCCCGATGCAGTGCGAATATCTTGCGCTGGAGGGATTGGGTGTGATGGTGGATATTGTTCAGCAAATCGCGGATGCTGGGAACACGCGGTTACACATCAGTGGAATTTTGATGACGATGTATAATCCAAGCACCAATCTCTCACAGCAAGTAGTTCAAGAGGTAATCAAGCATTTTGGAGATCGCGTATTTGAAACCTTGATTCCTCGGAATATTCGCTTAAGTGAAGCCCCCAGTTATGGACTACCGGTCAATAAGCACGATCCGCACTGTGTTGGAACCGCGGCATATCGGTCTCTTGCAAAAGAGTTTATTACGCGCCAGCAGGTTAAAGGGACTGAATAAATTCAAACACTTTTTGCGGATGCGATTCTGCTTTAGGCACTCGTTTCCAGTGTTTTACAATGGTTTCCTCTGTATTTATAACAACGGTGGAACGAATGCACCCGATGCTTTTTCTCCCGTATAAAACTTTTTCTCCCCATGCGCCATAGGAGGCCATCATGGTGGTTTCTGGATCTGATAGAAGGACAAAAGGTAGATTAAAATCGCGGATGAACGTATCATGAGATTCGAGTCCATCTTTACTGACGCCTAATACCACGGTGTTGTGATCACTGAAGGCTTGGTTGAGATCGCGAAAGCCACAAGATTCTTTAGTGCAGCCAGGGGTATTATCTTTTGGGTAAAAATATATGACGATATTTTTTCCTTTATAATCTGCCAGTGTATGCGTTTTTTTGTCGCTCCCTTTAAGGTTGAATGTAGGTGCTTTTTTTCCTTCCAGTTCAATCATGTCCATTTCCTATTTTAGGGGGTTTCTAGTGGAGTTGTTTTTAAAAAACCGAACGATGCATTGTCAACCGCAATTAGCGCACTTCCATCTGAGGTGATGACAACATCTTCCCCCGCCCAGTCCCATCCAAGCTCTTCGCCGGGGTCTCCAAACCAGGTTTCCCACTCAAGAACGCCATCAGCTGCATATTTAATAATGTAGACTACCCATTTGTCAGACAAACCATTTTCATTGTTTACTGAGTAATTTTCATATTCATCTCCAGAACCAGCAACGACCAGACAACCGCCATCGGGGGTCGCACGAATTCCCCAGGCTTCGTCATGGATGTATCTCGCATCAAATCCGCGAGGATTACCCTGTCTTCGACTCCAAAGCGGCTCCCCTTGTGGGTCTATTTTGTACGTAAGTGTATCCCAATTATTGACTTGATCTGATCCACCGCTCTGATAGTTGACACGCGTATGACCTCCCAAAAAAATGGATCCATCGCTGGAAACATCGAGTGCAAAACAGTGGTTATCATCGGCGCCGTTATTCGTGCGCTCCCAGCCATATTGCCTGTGCCACAGAAGTGTCCCATCCGTTTTTATTTTGATGAGTCCAAACCGAGTGTTTTCAGCTGCCTGTCCACTAATGATATAGCCATCTTGTACTGGGTAAATGCGATATGCTTGATCTAAGTAAGCGCTGAGATCGATTGTTTCGATCAGGGTTCCTTGTGTATCGAGGAAAACAAGCTGACCTTTTCCTTCTGTAAAAAAAGTATTTTGAGGATTGACTGCATCCCGATATCCTACGGCGACATAACCGGTAGAATGAGTGGCAGCATGTTCGTACGCATCTGCTCCATTATTATCGTGCGTTTGCAAGAAGATCAATGCTCCCGTTTCTTTATGAAGTTTTGCGATCATACTATCTTGCGATGAGCTGCTACTGTTGGTTTGTTGGCTGCCTAGAATGATATATCCATCGGCCACTTCAAGCGCTGAGTTGCCGAGGTTATATCGCCCGCGTATAAACAGTTCACTTTCTTGTTTCCATTCAAGCGCACCATCGGCATTCACTTTTATTATGAGCGTGCGACCACTGCTTGTTGGAGAACCGCTCTCTCCGACCTGTAAATAACCACCATCTGAACAGGCGAGTATAAAGTGACCATGCGCTTCCTTGTTAGCCCGCTCTCCACGAAAGAATGTGAACCACTCTAATGTGGGAGGAGTGGGAGTGGGTTGAATATAATAGAAGGCTGTTCGTGGGCTGTTCGTGGGTATAATGATAGAATGAGTAGCGTTATTATAAGTGGTTGTTATGGAGTTTAAATAACTCCATGAATCGAGAAGGCTTTCGGTAGACCATACACGATGTTGTGTGTTGGATTCGGCGGATAAGGAGAGTTCTAAGAGGTTGGCTGTAGCGTTAAATGTCCACACTAAAGGTAATATAATAAAAATTTGTTTTATTCTTTTAAGCATGACTAAATCGGTAGATGCAGGTTTGGGTGTAGGTTTCTTTTGGGTCGAGCCGCGTAGAGGGAAAGGCTGGTTGGTTGGGACTGTCGGGAAAGTGCTGGGTTTCGAGACAGAAGCCGTTCTGTTTGTGGTAGGTATGACCCGATTTTCCTTCGACTCCTTCGAGAAAATTTCCTGAGTAGAACTGTATACCGGGCTCAGTAGTTAAGCAGGTAAGGGTTCTTCCGCTTACCGGTTCGACCACTTCAGCTGCGATTGCGAGAGATCCGTCAGCCTGGCGGAGGCAATAATTGTGATCGTAGCCGAGCCCTTGAACTTGATCAATATGCGTTCTGATTGCGGTGGAGCAACGCAGATCCATCTCCGTGCCTGCTACGGATCGAAGCTCACCGGTGGGAATGGCGGTTTCATCAACAACGGTATAGTGGTCGGCGTGAATCTGGATGTGATGATCACGAATGGTGCCTCCTCCTGCTAGATTAAAATAGCTATGGTTGGTGAGATTGATCAGGGTGGGCTGATCGGTTTCGGCTTGATAGTCGATCCGCAGATCATTCTCTTCGGTTAGCTGGAAGGTTACTTCGACCAGCAGGGCTCCTGGATAGCCTTCTTCACCATCGAGACTAAGGTGTTTGAGGATCAAGCTATCTGAATTCACCTGAGCCTCCCATACCTGTTTATCAAAGCCACGAAGTCCTCCATGTAGCGCATTTTCTCCGTCGTTCTTAGCGAGTTGATAGGACTTCCCGTTTAAGGTAAATAAGCCTTTTCTCAAGCGATTTGCATAACGTCCGCAGGTGGCACCAAAATAGGGATTATTAGAACTTTCATAGCCCGTAATTGTATCAAATCCTAAGACAATATCAGAGAGCGTTCCATCTCGATCATGCGTTAGGATTGATGTAATGGTCGCTCCATAATTGATGATTTCAACGACGGTTCCTCGTTCATTTTCTAATCGAAAAAGATCAACTTTTTTACCGTATAATGTGTTTCCGTACGGGTGAGTTGTAATCGACATCTGCTTAATCCTTTGCGTCTAAGGTGGTAAATAGAGTGACATTATTATCGGTGTTTATGATGCTAAACTCTTCAACATGATAAGAGTGATCAGCGACAAACGTTAAATGACCTTGGAACCGCTGTTCAAGTTCAATGAGCGCTTGTTCATCTTCGCGGCGAAGGCGGTCCAATACTTGTGGATTAATGGTAACGCGCATGGAGTGCGTACCTGTATCTTTTCGCATGCACTCGTTTACTCTTCGCTGAATTTCAACACTCATGGTCAGAGCTGACTTAACGCGACCCCGTCCGCGACAGTGAGGGCATTCATCATATCCTGCATTAAAGATACTCTCTTCCATTCGTTGCCGAGTCATCTCCAACAATCCAAGCTGGGAGATCATTAAGACATTAGTTCTTGCTCGGTCTTTTTTGAGGCTCTCTTTTAAGGCGCGATGAATGTGCTGTTGGTCTTTTTTCGATTTCATATCGATGAAGTCAATAATCACTAGCCCGCCCACGTTTCGTAGACGCAGTTGTCGTGCGGCTTCTTCAGCAGCTTCTAAGTTTACTTGTAGGATGGATTCTTCTTGTGTTTTTGCGCCTTTATGTCGACCGGTATTTACATCGATCGCAACAAGGGCTTCGGTCTCATCAAAGATGAGATAGGCGCCCGATTTGAGCCATACTTTGCGTCGGTATGCCGATTCGATCTGTTTTTCGACATCAAAATAGTCGAAGATTGGTTCGTCTCCTCCGTAGAGCTGGATCCAGTTCCTAGAACGTCGTGAATATTTTTGGATAACATCGCGGGTGACCTCAAAGAGCTCTTGGTTATCAATAAAGATGCGATCGATATCTTCTGTAAGATAATCACGAACCACCCGCTCTGCTAAGCCGGGCTCGCTGTAGAGACAACAGGGAGCTTTCTTATTCTTCATTTTATTTTGAATGTCTTTCCAGACTTCAAAGAGTGTACGGGCATCGCGAGTGAAGCTGGTACGGCGTGTGCCAGAACCGGCGGTACGAACGATTAACCCAATTCCGTTTGGAACAGGGAGTCGTTGTAGGATCTTCTTAAGTCGATTGCGCTCTTTTGAATCATCAATTTTACGGGAGATGCCTTTCATTTTTGTACCAGGCATCATCACGAGGAATCGTCCAGGGATGCTTATGTTTGCTGTAACACGTGGACCTTTGGTGCCGATTGCATCTTTAGTTACCTGTACAATAATTTCGGAGCCAATCGGAAAGATTTTTGCGATCTCTCCTGGTTTATAGCGTTTACGTTTACGGTTTGAGCTTTTCGCACGAATACCTTCTTCGCGCTCGAGTCGGGCTGCATCTTCTGGAATCATATCCCAATAGTGAATGAATGCATTTTTCTTGAGACCGATATCGACGAAGGCGGCTTGTAAGCCATCTTCTAAGTTTTGAATTTTTCCTTTGAAGACACTTCCAACAATTCGATGATCTTCTTTTCGTTCGATATGAAAATTATCAAGTTTACTATTTTCAAGAATCGCAACTCGGGTTTCAAGTTGTTCAATATTGATAATGATCTCTTTTTTATGCCGATCGGCTGGATTTAGATTTTTTAATTTTTTTAACATAATGGATCCTCTCATCTGATTCTGCGGCGCTGGTAAATACTTTGAATAATGCCCAGCGTAACCAAGGTGCTAATCATAAATGAACCACCGTAGCTCATAAGAGGTAACGGTAATCCTGTGATGGGCAGCAGCCCTATAGTCATCGCAATGTTTATAAATATATGGCAAAATAATAAGGTGCTAATACCTATGGCTACCATTCGTCCAAATTCATCTGGTGCTCGCCATGCAGTTCGCAAACAGCGCCCTAATAAAAGCATATAGAGTAGAAGTATGGAGATACTCCCTATGAAGCCCATTTCTTCTGCGATTACGCAAAAAATAAAATCAGTGGGGGCAACGGTTCGCGGCAGAAAACCGAGCATATTCTGCGTACCTTGCAGATAGCCTTTGCCGCGTAAGCCACCTGATCCGACCGCTACTTGTGCTTGAAGTTTATTCCATCCCGCATCGGCATTATCCACATTATCGGATAGAAAGACCCGAATACGTTCTTTCTGATATGGCTCAAGAAGTGGAACGGTTGGAAGATGCCATTTTTGTGATTCCATCGACGTGGTTCTATCGGCCATAAGAGGGGCTTCATATTTAATCCACCCGCAGAGGAGAATGGAAAAAAGAGTAAATCCGATGATCATACGTACGAGCCATTTTCGCTTAATTCCGGCATAAAGCAGCATAGCAATTACGGAAGGAATCATCACGAGCGCAGTGCTAAGATCTGGTTCAAGAGCAATTAAGATGATCGGAAGCGCAACCAATCCAATTGTCCATAACAAGGTTTGATTAGATTGACGGTCTCGATCGGGCGCAGAGAGAAAGGCTGCAATCATAATAAACGTAATAGGCTTAGCTAATTCAGAAGGTTGGATGGTAAATCCAGGTAGATTAATCCAGCGGTGGGCGCCATTGATGGATGGGAAAAGAAATACCAATAAAAGTAGACCAATGATTATCGGATAAAGCCATCCAACCCAGCGGATGAGGGATCGATAATCAAACCAGGCGGTGAAGAGATAGAGCCCTAAGCCCGCTCCGCCAAAGAAAAGCTGCCTTTGCCACGTGGAGCCAACCGATCCTGGCGCCTGAAATTGGGCGCTGTAGATAAATAGGGTGCTGATCGTCAGGAGCGTAAGTATGGCGCCGGTCAGAGGCCAGTCCATTCGTCTGGGAGCAAGTCCGTTCATCCCTGCTCTCCCGATAAGGTGCCATCATATTCGAAAAGCATGCGGTAAAGTTGCGATAGGCGAGGGCCGATCGTCTGCCCTCCAGAAACGCCCTCCTCAACTAGCATGGCAATTGCATAGCGCGGGGAATCATAGGGGGCATAGGATATCATCCATGCATGGACGCGATCTTCCACTTGATCTCCGACTTTCTTACGATATTGAGCGGAGCCGGTTTTGCCCGCAATGGAGATGCCTTCAACTTGAGCGGCTCGAGCGGTTCCATTACGGTGCATGACTACATCACGCATGCCCTGGCGGACTTTTTCAAGAGATTCTATGTCCACATCAATGCGTCGGATTGCCCACGTGGGGTTTTCTTGATAGGTCAGGTCAGGTTGTGTTCTAAATTGTTTTACCAGTCGAGGGCGATAGAGGGTGCCGCCATTTGCAATGGCTGTTGCAACCATCGCCATCTGTAGGGGACTGGTGAGGAGTTGTCCTTGTCCAATAGAAAGGTTACATAGATCGGTTGGATTGGCGGCAGTTTCGGGTAGATTCCCATAGCGCATTTTCCGATGCTCTTGCGGGGCTTCAAGGTCGGGGAAAAGGCCTGCATATTGACCAATGCCAAATGCTTGAGCGGTTTTATAAATGGAGGCATAGCCCATTTCTTGTGCGATTTCGTAAAAGTAAATGTTGCAAGATTTCATAATCGCTTCTTTCAGATCAATAGAGCCGTGGGAGCCACCTTGTGAATGAATCCAGCATCGCATAGGGCGCCCGCTACTATTTCGGTAGCCTATTTCACAGGTATATTTTTTTTGGTAGATATGTGGATTTTCTTGGAGTGCACTAAGAGCTGTAATAGGTTTGAACGTGCTTCCGGGTGGGTATTGACCGAAGACAGCACGTTGAAAAGTACGCGCATCGGCATCGGTGAGAAGTTGTTGTCGGTAGATGGAAGATTCCATGTAGCGATTGGGATCAAACGAAGGGGAGCTTACCAAGGCGAGGACATCCCCATTGGTTGCATCAAGAACGACGGCAGCCCCTTTAACCGGCCCTGGATATTCACCGGTCTGTTTATTGGCAAGGGCTTCGGTCGCCATGCGTTGAATTTCTGCATCGATGGTGAGTTTGAGGTCGCCGCCTGCTTTGGGTTGCGTAGTTTGTAAGATATGATTGTGGAACCCGGCGGCATCAATCTGAAGGAGTTGATAGCCGTAGGATCCGGTGAGCAGGGGGTTGTAGATATGCTCGAGCCCTTTGTAGCCTTTTAAACCTCTCAAGTCATAATGCACGCGTCCAGCTTGGGAGGGGCTTTTGTCTGTATCTGCTTGAAGCGTATATCCAATAATATGGGCAGCATGGGTTTTTCCCGGATAGGTACGCGCGGGTAAGCATATAATATCGGTTCCTGGCAATGTAGAGCAGCGGTCAGCCCATCGCGCGAGGTCGGCTTTATTTAGATGTGTCCAAGCGATTAGTGGTAGGGGCCGTCGGGCAAAAATATGATCTTTGATTTGTTGATAGCGAACGGCTCGAGGTTTGTTGAGTCGATCTGAAATGCGATAGACGAGTTCAAGCGTATTGGCTGCGGTGGATGTGCGGCGTCGGGCAAGCGAATGAGTTTCCAGGACGATAGCGCGTCCCTGAATGGGTCGGCCCAAATCTAGCCCCGCTATTTTTTGACGACGGAAGGAGCCTCGTTTAGGAGCGGTCCACTTTTCAAATTCGGTTCTCCAGCGGAGTATTTCATCATCGGTTAAATAGGAATAGACGGTGAGCGGTTTTTCTGGTTGCTCAAGCATATGGGTTTTAATTTCTGCATAAGATACATTTGGCGGGCGCCCAACTCGACTCCATATTTCGTGCACTTGTTCGAGAACATTGGCTACTCCCGAACGCGGTGCGCGTAGCTCATGGGTGTAGATTGCAATACAGTAGTTTGGAATACTATCCGCAAGCACTCGATCTTTTGCATCATAAATTTTACCACGGACCGCGGGCAAACGAATACGCCGAAGGCTTTGCTTGCGGAAGAGGGTTTCAAAGCCATCTTGCTCTCGTACTTGCAGTTGCCAAAGTTCGGCACCTAAAAATGTGAAGCCGCTAAAGATTATGATGAGTAAGGCTCCGATAACGAGGTGACTGGAGTGTTGAGGTTGCCGGACTTTCATGACCAACTTCCTCTCTGTGATATCCAACCACTCTTTTGCAGGAATTGAGAAAGAATGGGTTGTAGCAATGCACCGATTAGGAGCCCGCCGATGAGGGTGCTAACAATCGAATCGAGCGGTCGGGCATTGGTTATGAGATATATAAAGGTAGCCGCGGTTACGATAATCAATCCGGCGATGCCTCCACAGAAAAGTTGGGTGATCACGCCGTTGCAGAAAAGATCATGGCGAAATCGAAGGGTAAGATAGGCGATTATCGGGAATGCAAGTAGGGCTGGCCCATAGGGTCCGGGTTCAAGGCTGTCGTAGATTACGGCGGATGCTATTGTAAATTGCCAGGTGGATCGAGCCGAAAGACGGGAGGCTAGATGAACCAGCAAAGCGCCCATCAGTGGGGGTTTTAGGTTATTGAAGATAGGCCAACTGGGAAGCGCTTGTTGTAGGAGTACGCCAACGATTAAGAGGAGTAGAATACGAAGAAAGGACTTCATGGAGTCTCCTCCACGTTGCCTACTACGAAGAGATAGTCGAGCAAGCCACCGGTTGCACGAGGAACAATCTCAGCATATTGAAAGAGTCCAGATTCATCCCGGTGCAATTGTTTGATATAACCAATATGAATACCCGGTGGGAAAAAACCTTCGGAGCGGGTCGAGCTAGAAGTGGTCACTTCTTCACCGATTTGAATAACTGAATCTTTATTGATAAATTCCATCCGAACGAGGGGTTGTCCACTGATGGAATTTCCCATGCCTCGTACCACCCCAAAAATCTCACGCCCGGAAATACGAGCGGCCACTCGAAAAGCGGGATCGCATACCAGTAAAACTTCTGCACTCAGTGGATTTACTTCTAGAACGCGTCCAACGAGCCCGTCTGGGCTCAAAACGGCACTGTCTATGTGGAGTGATTTTTTACTACTAGGCTGAATGCGAAGGGTGTTCCACCACCCGCTTATATTTCGACTGATGACAGTTGCTGGGGTTAGTTTATAGGGAGTGGCTTGTTGAAATCCGAGGGCTCGCAGGAGACGTTGATTTTCTAATTCAATATCCTGTAATCGGTTGAGCTCTGCTTGAGTTCGTACCAATTCAAGAGAGAGTTGTTGTTCTCGTTCTGCCGCTGTACTCAGACCACGCAGCGCTTTTCCCCAATTGGTGAAGCGTCTAGAAGCCCATGCTCCGACCTCTTCAGAAGGGGCGATGCTGGTTCGAACGGATTGCTTCCCGATATAGGTTGCCTGGGGCCACACCAAGAGAATGGTGATACCCGCAAAACCTGCAACCAGCTTCCAACGCTGTCTCTTACTCTTCAAAACATCCACCCCTTTAGAGGGAGGACAAAGCTTTTACAAACCTATTGATTCGCCATTTTACGAAGGAAATTAATTTCGTGAAGCACAATGCCGGTGCCTTCAGCAACG
This sequence comes from Verrucomicrobiota bacterium, assembly GCA_003532555.1. Taxonomy (GTDB): domain Bacteria; phylum Verrucomicrobiota; class Kiritimatiellia; order Kiritimatiellales; family Pontiellaceae; genus Pontiella. The sequence continues at coordinate 12,923 of DOEU01000051.1, forward strand.
GCGCTTAGTGGATCTTCTGCTACGTGTACCGGAAGACCGGTTTTTTCTGAAATTAGCTGATCTAACCCTTTTAGAAGTGCGCCACCGCCTGCAATCACCATTCCACGATCAACTAGATCGGCGGAGAGTTCAGGTAAACAGCGCTCAAGCGTAACCCGAACCGCTTCTACAATAGCATTGAGTGGTTCAAGCAGTGCTTGCCGTATTTCTTCTGAACTAATAGTGAGAGTGCGTGGCAAGCCTGCCACGAGGTCACGGCCTTTTACTTCCATAGTGCTTCCGTCTGCAATTTTAACTGCAGAACCCATTGTAATCTTAATTTCCTCAGCAGTTCGTTCGCCAATCAGCAGGTTATACTCCCGCTTGATATGCTGAGTAATTGCTTCGTCCATTTCATCCCCCCCGACACGCACGCTGCGGCTATAGACAATACCTGCGAGAGAAATCACGGCAACTTCCGTTGTTCCACCCCCAATATCAACAATCATATTGCCCGCGGGCTCCTGAACAGGTAACCCAACGCCGATTGCAGCAGCCATCGGTTCTTCAATCAAAAATACATCTCGTGCACCGGCATGCAGTGCCGAATCTTTCACGGCACGTTTTTCCACTTCAGTAATTCCACTTGGCACGGCTATGACAACGCGAGGTCGAACCATCATGCGGCGGTTATGCACTTTCTGAATAAAATAGCGAAGCATAGCTTCGGTCACTTCGAAGTCGGCAATGACACCGCTTTTAAGAGGACGAATGGCAACAATATTGCCCGGCGTACGACCAAGCATCCGTTTGGCTTCATCGCCCACGGCCAGCACGCGATTGGTGCCTGATTGGACGGCCACCACGGAGGGTTCGCGAATCACAATCCCCCGATCGCGGGCATACACCAGTGTATTGGCTGTGCCTAAGTCGATCCCTATATCACTTGAAAAAAAGCCCAATGCTCGGTTTAGCATCGATTTACCTCATCTTTTACTGAAAAATTAAAACTATAGTTAGACAATGTGGAGTATCTAGACCGTAAGGTCAACACCATTAACAACATATGAAAACAGTCCTATCCCATAAGGGGGGTGAGGCAATTTTTGCTTCTTTATTATCCATACTGCAAATTTTAAGTTAATAATTTTAATTACATAAAATAATAATTACATTAGATTGATGATCGAAAATTGAGTTGTCGATGTTTCTTATTATGAATGGCTAGCAATTAGTTGATTAAGCGATATTCGAGGCCTCATTTTTCCAAATAGCGTCTTTTTATCCTCTTCAGCGGTTTTTTGAACGTAAGGAATGGAGCTTTTTTTTGAATACTTTTCATGAGCAAAACAATCATATATGGATCAGGAGGCGTTGGGGCAGTACTAGCTCAACGGATAGTCGCAGCAGGTGGGAA
>DOEU01000055.1 GCA_003532555.1 Verrucomicrobiota bacterium
TAGAAGAGCCATGCGCAAAAAGCCATTGCGCCGCCCCGTTAAAAAGCCACGGCTAAAACGTCGTCGGGTTCTGGAACAAAAGCGACGGCTAACAGACGCCGGCTACACTGAAGAGCAGTTACTCCATATGAATACCAAGGAGATTCGAACCGCGATTCGAACCGAAGGCGTTTAAAACACCTTCAAAGAACATGCGCAAAACGCTCCTTGGGAGCGTTTTTTTATATCCAAATAGGAGCATCGGAATGAACAACATTATTCTAGTTGGTTTTATGGGAACCGGGAAAACTACCGTTGGTAAACAACTCGCAGCCCAGCTCGGCTTGCCCCTTCTCGATATGGATCACCTCATCGAATCCGCCGAAGAAAAATCCATCCCTCAAATTTTTGCAGACCATGGAGAAGCGTATTTCCGAGATCTCGAACGTGCCCTCGTTAAGCAATTAGCTCCAACCAATGGAAACATCATCTCCACTGGGGGCGGTATTGTCCTCAACCCCGATAATCTCGTTGATTTTGCTCAACACGGGCTCGTCGTCTGCCTCACCGCCTCACCGCAAACCATTCTTCAACGGGTGCGAGACGATCAAAATCGACCCCTTCTGGCAGGAGAAAAAGAAAAGCAAATTCAAACGCTCCTAACACAACGGCAATCGCTCTATGATACCATCCCATTTCAAATCAAAACCGATGACCTATCCCCTCAAGAAATCGTAGATTCTATTCTGAGCGAATATCATCAACAATTCGGTTAATCACTACTCCGCATCTTCCAGCAATACATCACGCGCACTGATACACGGCCCCGGAAACATCTCCATAAACTCTTCCGGATCGTCCGCAAAAAGTTCCAGTAATGATGCATAAGCAGCCCGCCCATATCGCAGCACCTGACCCAACTGCTGATCCTCCACATTCTGCATCACAAACACTAGTTCATCATCCGTGGAATCTTCTACATTCAATAACATTCGATGACGCTCTGGATCTAGTTTCTCTTGGTTACGAGTATAGATACTATACTTCACATACTCAACAACCCGCTGATTCATGCCGACTTCCATCATATAGATTAATTCAACTAGCTCAACCCTTGTCATAACCAGTCGCACGTTCGGCACGGGAACTTGCTCTCCTGCCTCCGCATTCATACGCTCAATAACTTCATCAAACTCCTCTAAAATTTGCTCACGATTCGCATCTTCATTTTCGGGAACCCAATGAATCATCAATTCCGCCTTTGCATCGGTATAGAGCAATGGCAAATCCACCCGGAAATCAATATCACAATCTGAACAATTTACCCGATTGAGTCGATTGTGCATCAAATCTTCTTTTAAATCAGGATCGGTCTGTGCGTTCAGTACCTCCACCAAGGTGATGTCTTGTGTGGTTCCACATCCCGGACACGCAATATTCACACTCCGCTTAATACTCATTTCCGCCTCCTCCTTTCCAATATGACTCCTGCTCAATGATATGCAGCTGCTTCTGTAAATCCGCAATCTCCCGTTGCCAAAAATGATCACTGCCCCAATCCGGGAAAAGAGTCTGAAATCGATAATCTCCAGTTTGGGTACTGCACCAAGCCAAGAAATAGATCATCCGCATAGCTCGCAAAACTTCCATCATCCGCAATTGGCGATCGTCAAAATCGACGAAAGCTTCATACCCCTCTAGAATTAAATCAATCTCGCGCCTACACTCCTGTGCATACCCCGGCAACAAAAGCCATAAATCCTGAACTGCTGGTCCCATCACCATGTCATCGAAATCAATCATCATTAGCCCCTCACCAGGACGCTCCAAAATATTAGCCCGATGACAATCCCCATGAATCCGATGCAAAAGGACATCGTCAAATAACGGTAAAGCAATCTCAATAATACGATCAACCACCTCTCGGAACGAAGCAGAAATGTGATCCGACATCCATCCACCATTCACCAATTGATCCCGCTCCGGAATCGTTGTTGTTTCTGGATGCATAACCAGTCGATGCTCTGCATCACGCTCCAAACCCACCGCATGCATCCGCCCAATTAAACTCCCCAAACGACGCCAACCTTCATCCGATTGCAACATCATTTCACGGCCTGAACGCTTGGGGAAAAGCGCGAAGTGTATCTCCTCCCATATCCCAATTGAAGTCCCATTTTCCAGTATCACAGGCGCCACTACCGGAATTTCTTTTGCGGCACAATCCAGCAGAAAACGGTGCTCATCCTTAAGCGCATTACGATTCCATCGACCGGGTCGGTAAAACTTTGCGATCAACCGTTCGCCCGCATAATTTTCCAACTCATATACTCGATTAATATAGCTTGGAAGTGGCGTAGTGAGTCCGGTAAACGACTGGCCAGTCTCTTCTTCAACCGCCTCTAAGATTCGTTCAGGAGTGAGAGAATCAAAAACACCACTCACACACAAAGCTCCGCTAATAAAACGTCTGCCTGCTCAAATGAATCTAAGATTATATCAGGTTTCTCAAGCATTAGTTGCTCGCGTGTAAACGCACCCGTACAAAGACCCACTGATTTCAACTGATTTGCCTTGGCTGCCCTGATATCTTTCGGTGTATCACCTAATAAATAACCTCGCTGCGGTAAGCCCGTGCGCTCAATCGCCAACGCCGCCATCCGATTTCTACAGGCATCATCATCCCCATATCCACCCATCTCAATATCAAAATAGGGATCTAAATCCGTATAGCGCAACTTTAAAGCCGAACATGCACGTGTATTTCCCGTGACCAAAGCAAAATTCCACCTCGGAGCCACGTGTTCTAAAAAAGAGAGCACCCCCGGCAAGAGATGCGGCGGGCGTTTTTTTAGATTTATCTCCAAATGAAAAGCCAAACGCTCAAAAAAAAGAATCCGTTGATCGGGCGTACTAACCAATTCTTGTTCCCGCAATAAGTCCTGCAAAACACCCATATCTGTTGCGCCTGCAAAGTTGACGTGGCTGATATCAATTAAATGCCCATATACATCTTCGAAAGCTTGAGAGAAGGCACTTCTGCCCGCACCGCGTGCCACCATTAATGTTCCATCAATATCGAAATAAAGCGTACGACGCCCCTCAGACATGCGAATTAATCCACCAAATCAATCAATTCATTAATCGCGTCTGAATCCCCCTCCGAAGCAGGGCGTTTTTCCGACGGTACAGACTCTTCGCTTCCAGCACCATGCTCACCACGTGGCTTCCGAGTCCGCCGCCGACGTCTACCTCGTCCAGAATCTCCGACATCTCCAGAATCTCCATCCACGCTCATATCAAATACTTTTCGGAAGGTCGACAAACGCATTTTTTCAACCGATGCACCCGCCGCCTTCTCAGCTTTCACATTATCCGTGAGCAACAAAGCACCCCGCTTCAAAGCTAATTTAGCAACGAATCCAGCATGCTTCGACGTGGACTTACTGTAGAGAACTAAGATGCTATCGAATTTTTTTCTATTCGGCGCCTTGTGTAGTGGTTCCCCACTCAACACAGCAATTAATTCAACTTCTTCTCGCTCCGCAAAACGAGTTAATCGACGTAATACTTGCAACTGAGTTCGCGGAGAAACATCACCCCCAATACCTAATGCATCAAAGAGCGAAATCACATCCACGACCACCACACTCTTACTTGGTTTAAAAAGATTTAATAATCCCATTTTTTTCCTTTATTTTCCATGTGAACAGAATCGTTATAGCCCGAAATCTCATCCTTATTCCGGCACGGATTCTGTGTAAACACAACTAAGCTGGGAAATTTAGCGATCAAATCCACACCCGACAAGCACCCTTTCCAATAAAGGCAAAACCTAGATATGCGTTCCATCAGGTATGACTGTATTTTTTGGAATCACCACAATGCCATCACGAATACAAAAAAGATCTTCATCTACTTCATCCGGTTTGCCATCAGGCGTAATCACAACCTCATTGCCAATCCGCACATTTTTATCTAATATCGCTTTGCGAATGGTACAATCCCTTCCAATTCCTAGCGCAATTCCACTGGCATGCGACGCCCGGTTTTGCTCATAAAAATCCGCTCCCATTAAGATGCTCTCTTCCACCATAGAGCCTTCACCTACGACGGAACGTAACCCAACCACCGAGCGCCAAATACGCTTGCCTGATAAGATACACCCATCTGATATTAACGACTGTACCAGCTCACAAGAGTTAACTTTCGACGGGGGAAGGTAGCGCATTCGCGTATAGATTAATTGATCCATATCATAAAACGAAAAACGTGGGACCGGTTCTGTTAACGCTAAATTAGCTTCCCAAAATGATCGAATAGTACCAATGTCTTCCCAGTACCCCTTAAAAACATGGCTAAATACACGCTGCGAATGAATCGCTTCAGGAATAATATGCTTCCCGAAATCGGTCTGATTATTCTTCTCAAGCAATGAACAAAGCACATCCATATTAAATACATAGATGCCCATACTTGCCAGAAAAGCATCCTGCCGATCATTCACAGCCAAACCATCTAACACAGTATCCTCATCCGGCTTTTCCACAAATTGTAAAACCTGACCTTGATCGCTCACTTGCATAATTCCGAGTGATCGAGCCGCATCTCGGTCCACCGGCGTTGTACTAACCGTAATCTCGGCACCACTTTTTAAATGCGTATCAATCACCTCCTGCACATTCATCCGGTAGAGTTGATCACCAGATAAAATCACCACTAAGTCCGGCTGATCATCTCTAAAGTAGCGAATCGAACGCCGAACCGCATCTGCCGTCCCCTGAAACCAAACATCCGAATCAGGTGTCTGCTCCGCCGCCAAAATACGAACATGCCCCCCACTAAATTGATCAAACCGATACGTAGCAGCTATATGCTGATGCAAAGAAACACTATTATACTGCGTCAGCAAAAAAATGTTTTGAATCCCGCTATTAATACAATTACTGATCGGAATATCAACCAACCGAAATTTACCTGCCACAGGAACAGCAGGCTTAGATCGTTCCCGCGTTAGTGGCTGCAACCGCGTTCCAGCTCCCCCTCCTAAAATAAGACCAACCACCTTCATATGCCTCCCCAAATAAAAAAAAGCTTATACGACCGTAAACAAATCTACCAGCCGAACGATCTATAAATGATCATTCGTTGTTAATTCGCACTTGCGTCACGAAGGTCGATTCAGTAGAAACGAGCGCTTCCTTACGAAAACGTTCGATTTCGAAAAGGGATCATAACATAATGGGACGATAGCTCAGTCGGTAGAGCAACTGGCTTTTAACCAGTGGGTCCAGGGTTCGAACCCCTGTCGTCCTACCACTTTCTTTAATATGACACATTCCACAAGAAGAGTCCCTGGGGTTGAGCCGTCCGTACCCGTGCGGTTCGTTGCTGCTTCTCTAAAATCACCTGCGTATCCTCAGGCTCCACGCGCCCCATTCCCACTTCCATTAAATATCCAGTTAAACTACGAACCATCTTATAGAGAAACCCATTTGCCCTCGCCTGCACCATAACCTCCGCTCCCCGACGCGTCACATTCAAATGCGTTAACGTTCTTATCGTATCGCCATCCCCATAGCATCGCTTCGAAGCAAATGAAGCGAAATCATGTGTTCCGATCAACTGATCCGCGGCTCGCTGCATCCGCGCCTCATCCAATCGACGACCCTCCTGTAACCGATAAAAACGCAACTGAGGCGGCACGATTAGTCCGTTATAAATAAAATAACGATACTCTTTTCCCTTAGTATCAAAACGCGCATGAAATGAATCTGAAACTCGTTTTACACTAACCACCCGTATATCACCAGATAACTGAGCATTTAACCCCCGTCGAAAATAAACCGGATTAATCCCCTTAGGCAAATCCACATGCGCTATCTGTGCACGCGCATGAACCCCCGTATCGGTTCGACCAGATGCCTCTAACCGAACCGAGTCAACCGCCGTCATTTCAGCCAGCAACCGCTCCAGTTCGCCCTGCACAGTTCGTTGTTTAGGCTGTACCTGCCAACCCGAAAAATTCGTACCTTCATAGGCAATCTTTAATGAATATCTATAGGACATACACCCGTTCGATCAATCGCTCTAATGATTCCGCCATGAACCTTCACATCCACGAAAAAGAATAGCAGAATCTGAAACCCCCCACTCTCCCGGTTTATAGGGATGGGGCTTCAACTCCGGTAACCGATCCAAAATAGGCTGAACCAACTTCCACTCTGCTTCCACCTCGTCCGAACGCGTAAACAAAGTTGAATCACCATACAAAACATCTAAGAGTAGCCGTTCATATGCTTCTGGTAAAGTTCCATCCCACGTCCCAGAATACGAAAAATCCATCTTTACATCTTCCACAACAAAACGCATGCCAGGACGTTTAGTCCCCAACCGTAGAAAGATGCCTTCATTTGGCTGGATTTGGAAAATTAATGTATTCGGCTTCATCCGCGTCGTATCACATACATCTCCATCACACTCCACCTGCTGAAAGAGCTCCAGTGGAGGTACCTTAAACTGGACCGCAATCTCAGTGGTTTTTTTTGCCATTCGTTTTCCCGTACGCAACAAGATGGGAACCCCCGCCCAGCGCCAATTATCAATCATTAAGCGCATCGCCAAAAAACTCTCGGTGTCCGACTGAGGATCAATCCGATCCTCCTCCAAATACCCTTTAATCACCTCACCAACTTCATTAACGCCTCGTGCATATTGCCCACGATATACCGCCTCTGAAATCTGCTCAGCGTAATCCAGTTTAGCGTTTCGTAGAATCTTTACTTTCTCATTTCGAATTGCATCTGCTGAAAGATCGCTTGGCACTTCCATCGTAACCAAACACAATAATTGTAATAGATG
>DOEU01000079.1 GCA_003532555.1 Verrucomicrobiota bacterium
CCCCCCGAACTATAATTAAAATCTACGCCTTCTTTGTCTCCCCATACAGCTCCATTTCTTGGTGTCGACTCATAATCTTGCTGAAAAACTAACCATCCATTTCGAAGTGAGACATTCCTCCAACAATAAACGCAATCTACCCCAATATTTTGAATATTTCTCTCATTTATTCCAAGGTTCCATTTTGAACGATTAATGGATTTCCCATTAAATTCATCACTAAAAACAAGTTTATATTCGGCAGGCAATCTGCCAATTGGAGTTGTGGGGTCGACATAATCGGCGCGAACAGAAATCAAACTCCAGAGTCCAATCCAAAAAAACCATTTTAATGCATAAAACTGAAAAAACCTCTTAAAAACACTACCTATAAAATCATACACCTTAGCCTATTTCCAATTAATGTTATCATGATATAGCTTCATTGGTAGACTTCTTATATCATACGTCTAAAATAAGGTAACCGCTTAAGTGGCACATCAATATGAATCGTTTCCCCGCCTTTATAAAGTTTACCATCCTCTGCTTTCCAACGTCCCGGTGGCAAAACAACCGAGCGAGCGCGAGCACCCTTCTCAACCACCGGTGCGACAATAATATCATCTCCCAAAACAAACTGATCTTTAATAAACTCATAGCCTCCATCTGGGAAGGCCAATGCCATAGGCTTTACAATGGGCTCGCCCGACTGAGACGCTACCTTAGCCCAACCAAGAATCTCATCTCCCATTAACACATGCAGCATAGCCATATCTTTACAGATTTTCTGATTCGATTTAGATAAGATCCGCCAAGGAGCTACCGAAAACTGCATCATAGGCATCAACGCATGCACTTGTGCCGAACGCACGACCAGCTCTTCATCCAAACTAGATGCGCTTAAGAAACTGCGGTATTCCCCGCCACCAATCATATCGGGACAGGTGTAGGCATACCCCATCACACTCTGCGACATCTGATCCGGAATCAGTTTAACCATATCCTCCCACTCATGCCCCTTATCACGCAACCTTTGAGCCAAAGGTAATCCAGCCATTTTCCAAGAAGCCCGATATTCATTCAGCGGATAATTCAAACCAAACTCAGCAAAAAACTGTGTATGATCATTCGGCGTGATATCCTGCTGCCATGAAACCACTCCCTCCGTATAGAACCGGGCATCACCGGCATCAAACTTGAAGCCATCAACACCATACTCATCGACCAAATAATCCAGCTTCTCCTTGAACCAAGCCTGCGCCTTCGGATTGCTCAAATCAAGGCACGCACTTGCCCCATTCCACCACCGAATAACTGCTGCCCTATTCTTTGTGTTCGCCCATAAGATATTCTGCGTTTTCTGCGGATCCAAAATTAAAAGTCCTTCTTCAGCCAGCTGCCTGAAATCGACTGAATCAGCCGATACGAAAGGGCACATCCACATCATCACCTTAAAACCCATCGCATGCAGTTTATCAATCATCCCCTTCGGATCTTTAAAACGGCGAGGCGAAAACTTCCACGTGCCATAATCCTCCTGCCAATTATCATCAATCATCAACACGCCCGGCGGATAACCATTCGCAATAATCGCCTCTGCATAGGCAAGAATATCCTCCTCATTCTGGTCATACATAAGCTCAATCCATGTATTGTACTGCGGATGCGTGAAAAGCAACTCATCTGGAATGCGCCCATCGGAGGGAAAATATGTTTGCGAAACATAGGCAAAGACATCGGCCAAATTTGAACCAACCGTGCCCGAATCAATGAGGCCCTCTCGGGTAGATACCGTAATCAACCCTTTATCAAAATCATACCGAATCGGCTGCTCACTCCAAACATACCGTCCTTTATTAGAGAGCAACAGAGGCTGCGCCTGATTTCCCTTATTATCGCCCCACAGATCATGTGATAACTTACTGGAAGCATCATATGGCATTTCATGACCTCTTGAACTAAGTCCCGCCCACCAATACTCGCCATCCAATATCTTCAGCTGAAGCGTATCTGCAAGGGTAGAAAACGACCCGACAATTAACCCTATTAAACACATAGCAAAAAACTTCATCATTCTTCTTTCCTCTCTAATCAAGTGCTTCTTTTTCATAATCCGAAGGATTCACCCAGCCCGTCTGCTCGGCCGTGAATTCTCCCTGCATAAATCGTTCATAAAAATTCCATCCATGCTCAACCGAATAGCCATATGTCTCAAAAATCGAACCCTTCCCAAGCACCCGCGGATCGTTCTGCTCGCGCAAGGTCTTCAACATCCGATTTCGCATCACATTCTTCACTGCCCAGTGCGATTTATCCAAAGCTATATTTTCAAGACAGGCCCGATCCTCTGAAATATAAAAAAACTCTTCGTGAAAAAGCCGCTTTCCAAAAGAAAGATCCCAATACAAATCATCCACCCCGTCGCGCCTCAGGTTAAGAATCTCTGTTTTAGTCGCCCCCCCATCACAATCGAGATATCCCAATTCCGGATTACCTGCCGGCCAACGATCAAGTTCATAATTATAGAGATAAAGATACCCCTTCCCGACAATCCCCCGAATCGGATAGCCCGCATTATTGGGACGGCTATAATCATGCCGTTCTTTACCAATCACCACAAAATCCCGCTCCGGATTCACCTGTCCTGAGCGGTCTGAATAGAAAATATCCGTTAAGCTTCGACCAGGAGAGGCTTGCATTCCCGACGCCTCAAAAGGGATTCCAGCTAGCTCGATAAATGTAGGTGCAAAATCGATAAAACTTACCATATCATCCACCGAACGCCCCGGATGTTGAATCCCAGTTCGCCACATAATAGCCAGTGGCATATGGCTAGCATATTCATATTCCTGTGCCTTACACCGTGGAAATGGCATGCCATTATCAGATGTCATCACGATCACCGTGTTATCTAATAACCCGCGCTCCTCCAATGTTTCAATCATGCACCCCAAATGCCGATCTGCATGCTCAATTTCCAACCCATAATCAAGCATATCATTACGAACTGCTTCCGTATCTGGCCAAAAGGCTGGTACCTGCTTAATATCAGATTGTCGCTTCCCATTCTTCACACCACTGCCATATTCATAACGGCGATGAGGCTCACGCGCGCCAAACCAAAACAACCACTCACGCCCCTCATTCTCATCTAAAAAATCGACAAAATCAGACGCATAATCCTCACTCGAAATACCCTTTGCAACCGGCTCTTCTTTGTGTGTTGCCCATGATTCCCCAATCAATTCTCGCGGCTTTCCCTTCTTCATCCCTGGATTGCCCGGCCCCCACCCTTTTCCCGTTTTACCCGTTGCATAACCCGCGTCTCGTAACACTTCAGGAAACGTCTTAAAAGCAGCCGGAAAATGAACCACATGATTAGCTGCCTCCTCTAGCTGCCACGAATTACGCCCCGTCAAAATACTGGAGCGGGAAGGCGCACACTTCGCATTGGGCGTATAGGCATTCATAAATAAGATTCCATCAGCCGCCAAGCGATCAAACGCCGGCGTCTCCACCCACTCACATCCATACGCACTCATATGAGCCCATGAAGCATCATCCATAATACAGAACAGAACGTTCGGACGAGCCCCCTGAGCTTCCACCCAGGAGATACCTAGACATCCCAACAACCCTATAATTTTAAGATTCATATCTCTCTTTTTCCATCCATCTTCACGAGCTCCCATCGCAACACATCTTCATTGTCCTTGCGGTGAAACAGGCTCACGCTGCGTGGGAATCAACGCTTTCAAACGCGCCTTCACCGCTGCATATGCATCCTCTTGCACTAAATTATTCCACTCCATTGGATCGGTCTTATGATCATAAAGCTCTTCCGTTCCCTGCTCGGTAAACACGATATAACTATACCGTCCATCATAGACCCGATGCCCCCCATAATTATAATCTGTCAAGGTTGGGGTATTCCACTTCATGTCCGGATTATGGATCAGCTCAGCAAAACTCCGCCCCTCGTTTTCTGGATTTTCCGGAAGACCACACAACTCAAGTAAAGTCGGATACATATCAATCAAATTCACAATTCCATCACACCGTTTACGCTTCGGAGTTACCCCTGGTACCTTCACCATCATCGGCACCCGACACGACTCTTGCCATAATTGGGTTTTTCCATATTTTTGCTTTTCGCCCAAGTGCCAGCCATGGTCGCCCCATAGCATAATAATCGTATTCTCGGCATATGGACTGGCCGCTAAGCCATTTAACAAAACACCCATACATTCATCCACAAACGTGATGGTTGCCAAATACGCCTGCACCGCCTCCTTGTGTTTCCCCGCCCGTTCAACTCGTCTCCAGGTACCATGCGGCTTTACGGGCTTTCCATACTTATTTAGGATATCATCTAAATCATCCGGAATGGTCTTCGGCAAAACGATCTCATCCAACGGATACATATCAAAATATTTCTGCGGTACATACCAAGGTAAGTGAGGCTTCGAAAACCCCACCGCCATAAAGAACGGCTTTTCGAACAATCGGGTTTGAAACTGCTCAACCGCCCATGTAGCCGTAATGTAATCCTTCATCAACGTTTCATCGTTTCCGACCGTAGGCGCCCAGTCAAATCCAATCGAATGATACGACCGATCTCCCTTTGATGGAGGCAGCCCATTCAGTGGAAATTGCTTACCCGCCGGACTGACACCACCCCGCTCATACACCCACTCATCAAATGCCCACTCCCCATGATCGAGCGAGTCACGATCCTTTTTATTACCTGAAGAATGTTTATGAAAAATTTTCCCACGCGAAAGCGTATGATACCCATGCGCACTAAAATATTGAGGTAACGTCACTAGATCTTTTGTCTTTTCAGCCTTCCGTAAATTATTTTTATTCCCATAGACCCCCGTCTTATGTGGATATTTTCCCGTCAGTAGAGAGGAACGCGAGGGGCCACAAACAGTCGAAGAACCATGCGCATCGAACATCACCATTCCACCCAACGTATTAAACCGATCCAAGTGAGGCGTCTGCACCTGAGGATTCCCACCAAAGCAACCGATCCAATCATTCAAATCATCAATCGCAATAAAAAGCACATTCGGTCGCTCTGTTGCTGGCTTTGCCTCCGCCGATAAACATAGACCTAAACAAGCGCCTCCCAAAAAAATCCGTCCCCACCTCATCATCCAATTGACTCCTGATTGCCTCATAAATAAAGGCTTCTTAATCCACCTCCACCCGAATAAAACGAATGGTATAATTATTTATACTATAAAGATCTGAAACCATTGTATAATCACCAGTGCTAAAATTTTATGTGTGAGCGACCCACTGGGAAGATCTAAAATAAGTCCCTTAATCTTCCGAAGAAGAATCCATAAATCTCATGTCTGAGACATATTCATTTTGATTAAAAGCACTTCTATCTTTAATGAGCTCGCCATCAATCACAACGTTATCAAAGATAAACCCCCTAAGAGGAGCTGCCTCCGTACCCCATAACGTTTCGGGATCACCCATAATAGAGTACGCCGTAATATCGATATTCTGAAATAAAATATTTCGAATCTCACCCGCACCCCGCACCTGCTCATAATCCGGATGCTTCTGCCAAGGCGCCGCACTCAAAATACCAAAGGATGAACGTGTAGGGCGCGGATCCGTAACCCGAATATTTCGAAAAATAATATTTTCACCCCCTGCCTTGTTACCTGCTCCTCGTAAATTAAAGACACGACCCCCTTTATTGGTATTAAAAATAGAGCGGTTATAAATCACATCACAATCTTCAACGATAATTTTACGCCCTGTTAATGATTTATGCATATTGCCAATAGGACTTAGCACAAAGGCAGAACCATTTGCATCGGCCCAGAAAACCACTCGGCGAATCCCCAGCCCATTTACATACACACAATCATCCTGCGTTCGAATAAAACAATCTTCAATTAGAGTGTTTCCGAAGGGGTTAATGCCATCTCCATTTCGACGCCATGTGAATATCTTGACCCAACTAATTTCATTAGGCTCATCAGGTTGATATTGATTGATCAACATCAACGAGTGCATCGCTGAATCCGTCAGAGTAACCCCTTCAATCTTTGTGTTACGAGCTCCACGGATATCAATGGGCTTATACTTCCAATAATCTTTCTCAGTAGCTATGGGTGTATCACAGTCTGGATGGGCATACCGCTCACCAGAAAGCGTTCCATGTCCAAATATGCGAATACAATGTCCATCATCATACATTTTTTCATTATTCATAGTGCCATGAACAATTGCATCGCCAGGGATGTAATAACTCTTCTCTGCATGAACGCGAAAACAACGCCCTATTTCATGTACTCCGGGTAAGAAATAAAGTACATCCCAGTCCCCCTCCGTCGGTGGAATCTGACCCGGTTCAACGCAAAATACGTTTGAGTTATTCTTAGTCGGTTTATCCTCGAGTAAAGGATTAGCAAAAATAGTCAGCGTATGAATAGGTGGACCATTATAAAACGATTTGTCATTCCATCCCTTCATATGAATACGGCCTGTATCTTGTTGATCCATCTGGCCATCAATATCCACTGTAAAAAGTGCTGGATTATCTAAAGTGACATAAGCTTTTCCTTTAATAACTTGGCATTGATCAATAAGTTGACTGGGTCGTGCTACCGCACTGATAATTGGATCTCCACTAACTTTAGAAATCTCAATCTCCACAGGATGATTGTTCGAAATTTCAAAGTTTATATAGGTATTACTCCATTTATCTAAACGCCAATAATATGCATTTGCTGTTGTTCCATTTGTCACTCCACCTGACTTACACGCAGTTACAAATGCAAACGCATCTGTCCATTTATTCGACCCTTGTGTTCTAATCTTAAAACTATAATGCGGTGAGGGTTCTAAGCCTGGAACAGGTGGATATATATGCAAACCTTCCCTTACTTCAGAAAAAGTGAGTATAGGCATCCCTATCAATAAGCATAATTTAATTTGTTTAATTAACTTCATCTCTCAGCACAACCTTCTCTGCTCGATTTAAACCTGCTCGTAAAGTATAAGCACCTTTTTCATAAACAGGTGCACTGAATTTTCTACCCTTAATCCTATAACAATAAACTAACTCATCTGCCGTATCGTTAGTTAATTCAACTACAGCATTATCCATCGGAAGTATAACTTCTTTTAAATATCCAATAGGAATTCGGCCATCATTATCTGAAACATGAAATGAAATTGGCCACCCTTTATATTGCTCAGAATCACCTTTAGTAAGGTCCGCAAAACGAGGCCAACACTCAAAGTCTATTACTCCCGTTCTCTTATTAAAATGGACAATCCCATATCCATCTCCTCTGCCAGCTCGAATCGATCGATCTTGTGGGTTAGCATATGCAAGCATAGTTATTTTATTACCTAACCCATCTTCATAATCACCAACCCATGGAAGTGGGCTTTTTATGGGGTCTCCACCTCCAGATAACTCATCTAATGGATGCCACCATCTTCCATATACCGTATTAACAATAGCCGGGACGGTAAAAGCATAGGGCCCGTCTCGAAAAGCCTCAACACCGTGTTGAACAGATACTCCCAAGTGCTGATCTCCACATAAGTGGGTCGCCCTTGCTCGACGGAGTGCTTTAATTGCAGCATTACGTCCACTTTGAGGCCAACCATTGCAATCGAGATCAGCTAATAGCCTTTTAGGTTTTTTATTCCCATGGACATGTACAGCTCCACAAAATGCCGTTGCTGAAAGAGCCACTTTAATTTCTGAATCTGTCCAATCACGCGACCATTCATCCAAGAATTTGAGTTGCCGATCTCCCAATAATTTTAAACCTGGAAGATCTACAGTAGTTCGATCATAGTCAGGATCATTAATATGATCTGGACGAGGTCCCATTTGCGGGATATTACCAAGTGGAGCAGATTTAAATTTACGATCTTCTAATATTGCTAAGCTAATGCCTCCAACATTCAAATCCGTATAGTAAACCCGAATATCCTGCTTCACGGGACTTGCATCAAACGGATCTGGCAAACTCCAGCACTGCTGACGCTCCACCATATTCACAAATGAAGCTGGGAACATATAGCCCCCATCCGCTGCACCAGAAATACCAGCTGAAGGTGCGCCACTTTCTCCCCATAAATTTCCATGGCCGATATCATGATCGTCTGTAATAACAATTGTGGGTCTATCTTTAATTACCTCTGAAAATTGTATTCCAAACTGAAGCCAACCATACGTTGCCTCGTCATGAGTGTAATTCTGATCTCCACCGAAAAATAAAACATCTGGATCATGAGCCTTTAACGCTGCGACAGTAGCTAATCTCGTATCGAATTCATCATCATTTGGTGAATTACATGTCGCGACAGCTATAGTTATTTTCTCTTTAACACAAGGATCCATTCTAATAAGACCCTCAAAATGCGAGAGGTCTCCAAGACATAATCGATATCTAACATCCTTAGTATTATCCCAGCCTTCGACTCTAAAATGTACAGACCATCCAGGATATAATACCGGAAGCGTCTCCATGGCTCTCCACTCCCCCGCATCCATAAGTTCGAGTGTTACCGACTTAGGTTCATCAGGTAATAAAGGAAAACACTGCCCTGTGATTTTTAAGACTCCATGATCATGCGTATAGATTCCAAATGCCATTGCATCTTTCCGATCGATAGAAGTAAACCACTCAAAAGCTAACTTTTCATAACGCTGCCAATTATTGGTAAAACTCTTTTCCCACCAATTTCCAACCGCACTATTATCCGACCCCTTTGCCCATTGAGTCGCTTCACCAAACGGATAAGGCTCCATATAATTCACCTCGGCATCACACACGCACACCGCCATACCAACCATAAAACCAACCCACATCTGCTTCATTCTAATCCCCTTTAAATCGAATAAATAAAACGCCATTGGGTTGCAACGTCACCATCGACCCAAAAGAAATATCAGCACCACCCCAAACATCCGCAAGATGATACGACTCACTCATCAAAGCCAACCGAGTCATATCCAACCTAAACGAAACCGGCTCATCAAGACGATTAAAAACGCCTATCCAACCCTGATCTACAGTTCCCTTTTCGAAGGTGCGCCAAGTTTCCAGCCCTCCATCGTCAACCAAAAGCGAACCCATCACCCCATTTTGATTGCAAGCCAACATCTCCCTACCAGTAATCAATTTTAACGAAAAATCATCCAACGAAGGCAAATCGCCCCCCATCATTAACGGCGATGCCGCCAACGCCCGCATCGTAATAAACGTCTCCATTTGCGGCTTCGTTAACTGGCACACCCGATGCACCCCCTTACCCGCCAAAGCGATATCCCCCTTATCAAGTACCGTCTTACTTGCATCCTCACTCGGCGGTGACATCAACTGCAACTCGCCAAACGGAATCATATCCATATCAATCCAAAATCCCGGTTGCTCCTTACCCTCCCATTTTCGCCACGCCAAAAAACATGCATCAATATATCCCTGCTCATCCCATACATCCTTGGTCACACGCAGCATATTCGCCATCCGGAAAAAATCAATAGCCTCCGGATCCACCTGCCCACCCGGAGACAAACTCAACAACATCGGCTTGTCCAACTTCGCGATAGCTTTCGCCACCGCCTCCACTTCATCCGGATGCGGAACAATGTCATCATACTTGATCATATCCACACCCATCTCAGCCACATGCCGTATCAACCCATCATACCAAGCCTGCGCCCCCGGCTGACTCATATCCACCGCATAACAATAATCACACCACACACAATTCTCTTTCGGATCAGTCACCGCAATATCTCGCGCCGTGTATAAGGTTCCCTCAATCGGCAGATCCAACTCATACGCCTTCCGCGGAATCCCCCGCATCAAATGCACACCAAACTTCAACCCCAACGCATGGCAACGCTCCGCAATTGGCTTCAACCCATTCGGAAAATAAACCTTCGACGGTAAAAAATAACCAAAGCCATCAATCCGAACATCATGTGCATGCTTCTCCGCCGGAAAAATCGTCCCCTCCTGCAAGGCATACTCACCAAACCAACCATTATCGATCACAAAATATTCATACCCATACGGCTTCAACTTTTCCGCCATCGCCTCCAAATTATTAAACGCTGCCTGCTCATGCAGATACACCCCATAACTATCGAAACTATTCCAACCCATCGGCGGCGTCAAAGCCAACACGCTCTCAACCGGACGCTTCATCGCCCCTGCGCTCATCGATACACTTAACCCAAAAACCAATCCCACTAAAAAATATCTCATCTCACTTCTTCTCTACTTTTTTTTCGTGCGCTTTTTCCCAACGAATTAGATTCTTCACCCGCTCCGGAAAATTAAACCGCTGAATCGGAGAAACCGTACGCGCCTCAGCCAACAACTGATCCAATTCCGCAACCACCTTCGGATACTCCGTAGCAACATTATGCTCTTCACCAATATCTCTGGACAGATCATAAAGTTCCAAGGGGGAATGCGGATCCACCGAAACATCATAACGCACCCCCTTCCACGAACCCTTCCGAATAGCAACCCGTCCTCGCTTCTCATGAAATTCCCAATAGAGATACTCATGTGACTCCTGCCCCAGCTTACCAAACAATGTCGGAAGGAAAGAGATCCCATCGAGCCCACTCGGCACATTCACCTTCGCTATCTCCGCCACTGTCGGCATCACATCCCAAAAAGCAGAAAGATGGTCCGTCCGACTACCCGCAGCCACCTGCCCCGGCCACCAAGCAATCATTGGAACCCGAATGCCGCCCTCATATAAATCCCGCTTAAATCCACGCAACGGACCATTCGAATCAAAATAAACTGGATCATGCCCTGCCTCCTGATGCGGTCCATTATCCGACGTAAAAACAATCAACGTATCCTCCGAAAGACCCAACTCCTCCAACTTCACAACAATATCGCCCACATAATCATCCAGATTATTCACCATCGCCGCAAATGCGGCGTGCCCCTCCAGTTGCGATCCATACGCAAATTTGCGAAAATCAGGTCCCTCATCCGTACCCAAATACGAGCTCTCGGGAAGAAATTTACCCCGATATTTCTCCATATACTCCTCCGGAGCAAACATCTCCGCATGCGGCTGGATCAATGCATAAAAACAGTAAAACGGCCTATCTTTATTTGTCTGAATAAACGACATCACCTCATCATGAATCAACTTCGGTCCATACGCCTCCGTCTCCATGCCAAAATTACCCCACAATAATTCGCGACGATCATCATCCCACAAATAATAAGGATAATAATGGTGCGCATGTCGCTGACAATTATACCCATAAAATCGATCAAAACCCATCCGTAAAGGCTCGCTCACCGAACCCGGAGCACCCAGGCCCCACTTGCCAAACAACCCCGTCGTATAGCCCGCATCCTTGAGCATCTGCGCCATCGTAAATGTATCCGCCGGCATCGCCTGCTGTCCCTCCGGAACCACCTCCGAATTACCCCGAACTACCGAATGACCCGTATGTTTCCCTGTCATCAACGCACAGCGCGACGGCGCACACACCGTTGCACCCGAATAATGTTGCGTAAACAACATCCCCTCCCGCGCCAGCCGATCAATGTGAGGTGTCTCAAAATGCGTCTGCCCCAAACAGCTCAGATCTCCATAGCCCAGATCATCCGCTAAAATATAGATAATATTCGGCAACCGCTCCCCATGCGCCACACCACCCATCAAAAAAACCACACACAAAAACAAGCATCTCATCATCAAACTCCTTAAGGAAATCCGGTAAGCAGCTCTCCGTATACACGCACACGTATAGAAACGTTGCATGAACAGAAAGTTTTAAAAATATTAAAGAAAATTAACAGACTTCAACGAAAGTTCGAATCATTCGATGAAAAAAATCAACACTGCAGTAACCCGACTTGAGCGGACCTCCTTGCCAGACAAGAGCGTATCTACGTCTAAAAATCGCGGATTAAAGAGCCCCTTTTCCGATTACCACAACATCAATGTACGTTATAAGTTCCTTGCCGATTTTCTCCATCTTTTCCGAAAGTTCCCTTAACTCAAAGCTACCTACGCTCACTCTCCTCCAGCCGCTCCAGAGCCCGCAATGCGGCTTATCGTATCGGCAAACTCGCCGACGCTACCACAGCCTTTAATAAGACTCGATTAGCCAAGTTGTAGCTCGTACCGCTTTACCCACGGAATTATTTGAAAAATGGAAAATTCATCTACGCTTGGCAAGCGACAATCTTTAGGAATGCTGCCCCAAGGGATGCGCTCGATCATAAACCTCTTTCAACCGCTCAATAGAAACATGCGTATAAATTTGAGTCGTCGATAACGACGCATGACCCAACAGCTCCTGCACTGCCCGAAGTTCCGCCCCCTCATTGAGCATATGCGTTGCAAAGCTATGCCGTAAACTATGGGGTGTCAGCTCTGGGTTCAATCCACGCGCCACCAAATATTTTTTCATCATACGCTCTACCGAACGCACCGAAAGCGACCCCCCTTTTCGGTTCAAAAAAAGCGGACGAGGCTCCACCTGACCCCACGCATGCATGAGTTGAACCTCATCACGTACTTTCATCGCTTCTCGCAATGCTTTAATCGCAAAACTGCCCAACGGACACAACCGCTCTTTCTTGCCTTTTCCACGCACTCGCGCCGAGCCACCGATTAAATCCAACTGCGACTCCGTTAGCTGAACCAACTCATTCACCCGCATTCCCGTGCTATACAACAATTCTAGAATCGCCCGATCTCTCACGCCTGCATAGCTCTTCCATGCCTTCTGGACCGGTGTATCCCTCTCCCGTGAAATACTCATCTGAACCGGAGCTTCTAATAAAAGAATGGCTTCATCCGTACTTAATACCTTCGGTAAGGCTCTTCCTTTTCGAGGCGAACTCAATCCTTTGAACGGATTTTTATCAAGCCGATTGGAACGAACCAGAAAATGATAAAATGATCGCATCGCAGAAAGTTTTCGCGCAGTGGTCGAAGGTGCCATATCCATTTTCTGAAAATGGATCAAATAAGCACGAGCATCATACCGATCTACATCAGCCCATGCAAAAGGCGCTGGAGCATCGGCCCCCCACTTCTTCTCACAAAACTGACGGATATCGATTAGATAATTCTGAATCGTATGCGTCGAAGCATCTTTTTCGCCTTCAAGGTAGCGAACAAATTCAGCCATATCCGGATCATCCATCTAGGCATTGCTCTCCGTTTTTTTCGTTTTTGGTTTTCGAGGAGCGGGGAGCCCTAATTCCTCCTGCCTAGCTGCATAGCTAGGTATCTGCACCGCATAACGTGCTACCATCTTTTTCAATGCCACCAACTGCCGCTCGCTCAATGCTCCCTTGCTCTTAAACTGGCTCGCCAAAGAATCATAGAACGATCGATCATTATACTCTCGCTTTCCCCGCTTCGTAGGCTCTGCCCACTCCACAATCTGCTCCATCATCTCCAACACCGGAGCGGTCGTAGGATCTGCATTAGCCGCCGCTTGCTCCCCTAACTTTAATTCCGCTTTGATCTCTTCAAAATTCTCAATCTGCTCTCCATATTTTCCTACCAACGAATCCAGAAATGCCACCTGCCGATCACTCAACCTTTTGCCCATCGTCACCTGCTCACCCAATGACTTTACAAACTTGCTATCATCATACACCCGCTTGCCCGCTTGCGTCGGCTCTTCAAACTTGATCCCCTGCAACAAAGCCAACTTACGCGGCGTATCTTCACGCACCGCTTCCGGCTCCGCTAACTCCAACTCGGAAACAAACGCTTCCGGAATCTGATGATAGTAGCGACAACACATTTTAAAGAGCATCTCTCCCTGTCTCTTCGAAAGCAGCTCTCCTGCTTCCGCGGTCTCTTTCACATCGGTAAATGTCTTGTGATCATCATACGTTCGCTTCGCAGTTTTCACCGGCTCGGCCCATGACTGAACATGTGAAAGTGCCTCCAAACAACGCGTAACCCATGCCACATCTGCTGTCTCTTGTGCATGATCAATCCACTCCAATAATGAAGGGTAAAATGCCTCCATCATCTGCGTCCACTCTACCCGGCCTGCTTCAACTTCATCCAGCCGCGCTTCCATATCCGCCGTAAAATTCACCTCAAACAGATCCGTTTTATTTCCACTTTTCAGCTTCAGCTCGGTTCGTTGCACTAAACCAACCAGTTCGCGACCCAATGCCGTTGGCACCAAGGAACGCTTTACCTTTTCAACATACTCACGCTCATCCAACTTCGACATAATCGCTGCATATGTACTGGGACGACCCACGCCATTCTCCTCCAAAGCTTTAATCAACGCCGCCTCTGAATACCTCGCCACGGGCTTGGTCTCTTTCTGTTCCGTTAACCAATCCAGCACATCCAATGCTTCCTCTTTCTCCAATGGTGGAATTTGCCCCTCTTCCTCCGCCTCATCTCCCTGTTTCGGACGATCTGCCGCTGCTTCCATACCACTCACCTTCATATATCCTGGGAAAAGAATATCCGAAGATGTCGCCCGAAAGAGATACACATTTTCCCGCCCTACCGTCGCCTCAACTGTTCGACGCGCAATCCGTGCCGGTACCATCTGACTCGAAACAAACCTGTTCCAAATCAGCGTATATAACTTTTGTTCTGCCGGCTCTAACTTCATACCTTCCGTGCCCGGACGTGCCGCCACATTAGTCGGACGAATGGCTTCATGCGCCTCCTGCGCTGCGGCTCCTTTGCGGCTATATATATTTGGTTTTTCTGGGATATATTCTTTTCCATAGGTCGATTCAATAAATGTCCGACACTCGGTTTGCGCACTTTGAGCAATATTAAATGAATCCGTTCGCATATAGGTAATCAGCCCACTCTCATACAACTTTTGAGCTAGTCCCATCGTACGAGCCGGTGCAAAACTCAACGTCCCTGAAGCCGACTGCTGCAATGTACTTGTAATAAATGGAGGTCGCGCACTCCGCTTCACCTCTTTCGTCGCAATATCCGAAACCCGTAACTCATCATTTTCCAGCTCCGCCTGAATAGTCGCTAACTGCTCCGCACTCTTCACCGCTCCCGGTAATAATTTACGATCCTTTGTTCCGACCGGCTCATCATTGATACGTGCCAACTTCAATAAAAATCGATCCAATGGATCCTGCTGTTTTCGCACCTCAGCCCCCATAGTAAAATAGGTTTCCGGTGAAAAGTCCTCAATCTCCAACTCCCGCTCCACAACCAACCGTAACGCAACCGTCTGAACGCGCCCCACGCTATTTGCACCTCGAATCTGCCGTCGCACTACCGGTGAGCCTTGAAAACCAACCAACCGATCTAGAACACGCCTTGCTTGCTGTGCATTTACTCGATCCATATCAATTTTTTGCGGGGTATCAAACGCCGCCAAAATTGCCGACTTTGTAATCTCATTGTAGGTCACCCGATAGAAATTATCTTCCGAAACCGTCTTCTTCAATGTTTCAAACAGATGCCATGCAATCGCCTCACCTTCTCGGTCAGGATCGGGCGCTAGATAGACGCTATCACACGTCTTCGCAACGTCCTTTAGTTCCTTCAAAATTTTCTTACCTCGCGTCGTCTCGGTGTATTCTGCCTTAAATCCTTTTTCAGGATCTACTCCCAATTTTTTAGGCGGTAAATCCCGAACATGACCCACCGAAGCCTTCACCACATAAGACGAACCTAAAAACGAATTAATCTTCTTCGCCTTTGCAGGCGACTCTACAATAACCAAACTCTTGCTCATTGCTACTCTCCACTTTTTTAAAATTTTTATGACTTATCGAATGCTACATTATACTTCGATAAAAAAATACGCCTTATGATTCCCCGCTGAAACTGGTCGCAGTCTACTATAAAATGGTTACGCTCATAAATTCTGCACAATTTCTTAAGTTTGCATCAACTCATTGAAGCCCACGTAGCTTCAAGGAGTTCTTCGGGCAAAGAATGCCCAGTCGAAACGGTGCCAATCGATGAGGCTAAGACAAATTGAGGAGCTCCACCAAATGCTTTTTTATCAACACTCATCGCCTCTCGCAAAGCAATCCAATTCAATCCCATCGCACGAACCGGTAATCCTAATTTTACCAACAATGCTTCAATCCGATCTGCTTCTTTAGATGACATCCCGCAAACTGCCACCGACAACCGTGCTGCATAAACCATACCCACTGAAATAGCCTCCCCGTGAATATATATTCCTCCATATCCAGCTTTATTTTCAATCGCATGTCCTAAGGTATGTCCAAAATTTAGTATAGCTCGGAGGCTCCCCTCGCGTTCATCAGCCGCAACTACCTCTGCCTTAATTTCGCAACAACGCCTTACTAGATCAGATAATATCGCACGGTTCCCCGTTGGGTGCAACTCCTCCACTTTCGCCTCGATGTGATCAAAGAATACTCGGTCACGAATAATTCCATACTTCACCACCTCAGCCATACCAGCCAGAAACTCTCTTTGTGGCAGCGTACTTAAAGTCTTCAGATCAATAAAAACTAATGATGGTTGATGAAAAGCTCCAACTAAATTTTTTCCTTCCGCTAAGTTGATCCCTGTTTTACCACCCACTGAACTATCAACCATTGCTAGCAATGAAGTTGGAATTTGTACAAAAGGAATTCCTCGTAAAAAAGAGGCCGCTGCATATCCAGCCAAATCGCCCACTACTCCGCCACCCAATGCCACTATAAATCCCTGCCGATCTAATCCCGCTGTCAATGCGGCACTATATAAATCAACCAATTGGTTACTCGATTTCGAGGACTCACCTGCTGGAATCATTACCAAGGAGGGTGAAAAATTAGCCGCCCGCAATGAAGCAACCACCTTATCTCCATATATCTCACCTGTATGCTCATCTGCAATTACTAAGCAAACTCCAGACAACCCTTCTGCTGCAATAATTGAACCTATTTCAGACTGCATATCAGAGCCAATATGTATCGGATATGACCTATCTCCAAGCTCTACATTAACGTTGTATGACATGTCTCGAGTGTGTATCTCCTCCCACCACCTTGAGTCAACTAGAATCACTTCAAAAATTTGATATTTTTAACAAATTTATGAATATCACTCGGGCTTAGCGGCTAAACTTAATGCAAGGTAAGGACAAAAAAATTACCATATTAAACACCCACTTAATCACTTAAACCGAAGAGGTTATTTTAATAGAAATAGATCTGCATTTAGGAGTCCTTCTTCTACACATGCCTCCATGAGATAAAGGGATCCACAAACAACTACCATTCGACCCACCTCCATCTGCGCCCATGCCGCAGCCTCACTCCAAGCCTCTTGCAACGAACACGCATCTGCATGCGCGCCTCCCATACGAGCCCTAAGTGCAGCTTCCTCGGCTGACAACCCGCGTGAACACGACAATGGAACTGCCCACACCCGATGCGCCCGCTTGTGCCATGTTCGCACATAGCCCTCAACATCTTTATCTTCCAGAAAACCCACAATAAAACTAATCTCTTGTTCCGGAAAACTCGCTCTTAAATTCTCCGCCAAAACCGCTCCGCCTTGCGGATTATGTGACCCATCTAACCAAATAGACGGCTGCGAAGACACCTCCATTAACCGGCCCGGCCAACGAACCTGTTCCAACCCCTTCACAAATGCAAGCTCGATCGAAAGTATGTCGGAAAGCACCTCAAGAGCCGTTACTGCCACTGCAACATTTTCGCGTTGAGCAGCACCCAACAAAGGTAATTCAAACGCTGGCAAACTGCGCTCCTGCGTTTCCACCTTCAGCCGCTGTGGAGTCGCCATCAAGCGAACCCCCACCGATTCATCGCTATAATGGATCGGCTCACCCACAGCATCCAATACCGCCCGCACATCCATCTCCTGCGGAGCACTGATTACCGGACGACCTGATTTGATAATGCCTGCCTTCTCTCCTGCAATCGCCTCCAGTGTATCGCCCAAAAAATCAGTATGATCAATTCCAATCTTCGTAATCACCGAACAGAGCGGATACACCACATTGGTGGCATCCCAGCGCCCTCCCATACCTGTTTCAATGATCGCCACATCTACCTGCTCATCGGCAAAAAACTGAAACGCAATAAGTGTTGAAATCTCAAAAAAGGTGGCACGCCGTAGACCCAACTCTTCACAAGCCGTATCAGCATGCGCCTCAAGAGCCAAAATATAACGATTCAATTTTTTCTCTGAAATCGAAACTCCATTGATCCTAAAACGCTCTTGAAATGAAAGTAAATGCGGTGATGTATAGAGCCCTGTTTTCAATCCCGAAGCACGCAAAACCGACTCGATCATCGCGCAGACCGAACCCTTTCCATTGGTTCCCGCCACATGCACAAGAGCAAAAGAGCGCTCTGGATAATCTAGCGTTTCAACCAACGCCTCCATCACTTCTAAACCTGGTTGTATCCCCTCAGCGGTTCGCCGGTAGAGATATTCCACAGCATTCATAGCCGCGTATCACAAAGATAGTCTAATACAGAAACCATCCGCTCTCGCATCTCATTACGAGGTACAACCATATCAATTAAACCATGATCCTGTAAAAACTCCGCACGCTGGAATCCTTCTGGTAAATCCTGTTGAATTGTCTCTTTTATTACCCGAGGACCAGCAAAACCTATTAAAGCCTTTGGCTCTGCCACAATCAAATCACCCAACGTAGCAAAACTCGCCATGACGCCAGCCATCGTCGGATGAGTAAGAATTGGTATGTAAGGTAATCCTGCCTCCGCATGGCGTGCCAGGGCTCCACTTGTTTTCGCCATCTGCATAAGACTCAGTAGCCCCTCATACATTCTCGCCCCTCCAGAAGTACACACCAATAAAACCGGTCTTTTTTCTGCAGTACAGCGCTCGATCAAATACGTAATACGCTCTCCAACAACACTACCCATACTAGCTCCAAGAAAAGAGAAATCCATAACCCCTAAGCCAATTTTACGACCAGATAAAGTACATCCTCCAACCGTAACTGCATCGGTGTACCCCGACTTCTTTTGATTCGCTTCCAGCTTGTCAACATAAGACTGACGACCAGTAAAGCCTAAGATGTCAATTGATGTAATTGAACCTGCCCACTCATCAAAAGAACCCTCATCAGATAGTAACTGAATGCGCTTATCCCGCGGTAAATAAAAATGATGCCCGCACTTCGGACATACTTCTAAATTGGCACTGATCTCCTCTTTGTAAATGATCTCTCCACATGAAGGACATTTAACCCAAAGACCATCTGGCACATCCCGCTTCTTTACCTGAATCGTCGTGTAGTTCTGTTTTTTCCCAAATAGAGCCATCTTCTCATCCTTCCTAAACCACGAGCTACACTCACGAAACAAATCGCCTTCGCTCTTACTTCTCGTAGTGTATTCGCACGCGCATCCACCGTCGCATCCGTGGAATAACATCATCCACTACCAATACTGATTTTCCTTTTACCGAATCTCACTAAACAACTTCGCATGCAGATGAAACGTTACTCATCCGTTCCGCGACTGTCAAATGTGTTTGCGTAAGGGTCGCGGTCACCCATTTCAACCGCCGCCCCGCATAAGCAAAATGTAACCGTTTAATTATAACATGCGCGAGTAGCACTGATTGATTATATCCTCGCCTTTTTTTACACTCTATATACAAGAGAATTGTTGCCATCAAATAATACTCCACATCCGAAAATTCAGCCGCTATTAGCCGATAAAAAATCTCAGCCAAATCTGGAAAAAGCTAAAATCCCCGACGATATTTGGGCTCCTAAATCACCTCCATTATCATGCCGCCATACCATACAGCAAACTGAGAGCGATCATATGCTCTCATACAATCTTAAAAAAATAACAGATGTACATATGTTCCACCGCACACATAATCGGATTACCACATTGATCCCAATGCGGTAACTCAACC
>DOEU01000072.1 GCA_003532555.1 Verrucomicrobiota bacterium
ATCCAAAAATCCATTATTCATATAAAGACTTTTTAAGGCGTATAAATCCCCCTCTTCAAATTCAGGATAATAACGACCAGCATCCGTAAAAACACTCAACCAATTTTTCTGCTTCTGATTTAAAATAGCGTGAAGCTTCTCATCGTCAATCGTATGGTTGCCCATAAATTGGATCTCTTTAATCCCGATTTTAATCCCTTCATCTACCTCAATAAGCAGATCGACCACGCCCAACTTACGGTCCACATTCGCCGTCCATCTGATCCCTACATGCGGATACCAGAAGTCACGATATGCCTCCCGAATTTTTGCAGTCGCCAACTCAAAATCCACATCATCAACCAGAACCCCAATTTGAAGCTCTGATTTTTCCCGTACCGTCTTGTTTCCTAATTTATCTGAGCCACGAATTTCAATCTGCCGCAAGCGATTTTTCTGCTCCACCTCATAAAGAACCACCAAACCCGTTTCTTCTGGTAGGATTTGTGCATCTACATAACTAAAGCGACCTGAATCTCGCATCCGATCCACATCTTGACGAATAATATCAATCAACACACCCCGCTCAGGAGCCATATCTCCGACCGAAAATGTCGTGTACGCCTCCACCGAAGAAACATCGTAGGCATGCCCATCTGTATCTATAATCCGAATCTCACGAATCACCTGATTTTGTGCTATACTCATGCTGCACAGCATCAACATCCAAACAACCCCGGTAATTTGAGCTTTATGCTTCATCATTAAATTCATCCTCATCCTCGTGCCGGTCCTCAAACCGTGTAAATTCGCGCTGAAACGACATCCGCACGCGCCCCGTTGAACCATGCCGATACTTCGCGACATCTACTATCGCCAAATTATCTGCATTCCGCTCATCCCCCTGCTGATAATAACTGGGACGATATAACAACATTACCACATCTGCATCCTGCTCAATCGCTCCTGAATCACGCAAATCGGATAGCTTCGGTAGATTATCTCCACGCCCCTCTGTAGCTCGACTCAACTGCGAAAGCACCATGACTGGTACTTCGAGTTCTTTTGCCATCGCCTTCATCGCCCCCGAAATAGCCATAGTCTCACGCTGACGCCCATCCCGAGCAAACTTCGAATAGTTCATTAACTGCAAATAGTCGATCACGATCAAACCAACCCCAAATCGATTCTTCAATCGCCGCGCTCGCGATCGCAACTCAACCGCCTCCAAGCCCGGTGTATCATCGATATAAATCTCCGCCTTCTCTAACGTATCAACCGCTCGCGTCAAGCGAGCATGCTCATCTGTAGTCATCCGCCGACCTCGCATCCGCTCCGAAGAGAGCTTCGCATGCGAAAAGAGCATCCGCTTCACCAACTGCTCACGAGACATTTCTAAACTAAAAACCGCCACAGGAACCGGATCGCCATGCAGACCGAGCGCCGCATTTTCTGCAATATTTAAGGCCAACGAGGTTTTCCCCATCGCGGGCCGCGCCGCCAAAACAACCATATCCGTATTGTTCAATCCGCCCAGTCGCTCATTTAATCCTATGTAACCCGTTGTCACCCCCGACATTAACTGATTCGGATCTCGATTCTCAATTTCCGTAAAAGCTGAACGAATCGAATCTTTCCATGGCGGAGCCTCTTGCTCACTGCTACCGCTCAAATCAAACAGCGCCCCCTCAGCCTCACCAATCAGCAAAGACGCTTCCTGGTCATCCTGATAGGCCGACTCAATTGTCTCCACCGACTTTTCAATCAACCGACGACGTAGATATTTTTCCTGAACAATATCACAATAGTATTCTACATGCGCCGGGACCAGAGTGCTATCTTGCAGCTCAACCAAATAATCATAGCCACCCACCTTATCCAAGGCATCGTGCTCTTTGAGCCATTGACCAATCATCACCGCATCCATCGGAATGTTCGCCTGACTCATATCCACCAACTGCTCAAAAAGCAATTGATGGCGGCGGTCATAAAAAGATTCAGCGCGCATACGGTGCGCCAATGATTTATCAATCGATCCCGTCGGATCTAATAGAATGGATCCTAGAACCCCCCGCTCTGCTTCTGCACTATGCGGAGGGATTCTCAGCGAGCCTGCCTCGCCCGGCATCATTTTTCTTCAACAATCCAGACCTTGAGGGTCGCTTCCACATCCGCATGAAGCTTGATCGCAACATCAAAGACACCCACTTCATGAAGTGGCTGATGTAACTTAAATTTTGAACGCTCAATTTCGAAACCTTCAGCCGCCAATTTTTCAACTAACTGCGGCGCACCAACAGAACCAAACATCTTCCCGTTTTCGCCCACTTTCACTTCAATTCTGCATTCTAAATCAGCCAACTTCTTCGCAATCTCTTCAGCCGCACCTTTCGCTGTTTCCAATTCAATCAACCGAGCAGCTCGCTTTTTCTCAACCTGACGTCGCCGACCTTCCGTCACTTCGGTTGCATATCCCTGAGGAAGAAGGTAATTCCGCGCATAGCCATTCGCGACTTTCACCACGTCACCCTCAATTCCCAAGCCTTCAACTTGGTCCACTAATAAAATTTCTACTGCCATGACTTATCTCCTACCGTAATAATCCCATTGTTCGTGCACTACGAATTGCTTTTTTGATTCGACGCTGCTGTTGGGCATTTGCACCCGTCAAGCGACCCGGTAATATTTTACCTCGATCCGTCATAAATTTTTTCAATAATTCAGCATCTTTATAGTCAAAAGATGTAACTCCGCGTAACAACTCAGGATCACTCTTATATTCATCATTATCTCTACGTGGCATATTCCTACTCCTTAAAAAATTAATCTACTTTTATTAAAACGGCACATCATCATCGCTTGGAGGCTGAACAATCGGAACGGGACCTGCCGATCCACCGCCAGGATCAGAAGCCGCATTACCACTCCCCCCCCCTGCACTCAAAAATTGAACGCGCTCAGCACGAACCCGTAACTTACTCCGCTTTTCGCCCTGCTGACTCTCCCATTGATCAAACTGCAAACGACCCTCCACAAAAACAGGCGATCCCTTCTGCAGATATTCGGTTGCAGTTTCGGCCTGACGACCCCAAACCACAACATCCACAAAACAGGTTTGCTCAATCGTCTCCCCCGCCTTGTTCTTAAAACTCTCATTGACCGCTAAACCCAGATCTGCCACCGCACTGCCAGAAGGCGTATATTTCAGCTCCGGATTGCGCGTCAGATTCCCCATTAGCATTACACGATTAAAACTAGCCATCTCTTATCCCTCGTCTGAAGCCTCAGCCACTACCACATCCGCCACAGGGTCAATCGATCTAAACTGATGGCGGAATACATTCGTACCCAACTTCAAGCGCGCTTTAAAAGTATCCATCTGATCAGCACCCAGCGAAAAAACCAATACCACATAATAACCGCTCTTCTGCTTATCCATCATCCGAGCAAACTGTTTCTTACCCATCCGAACAGAGGAATCCAACGATCCACCCAACTTCACTAATTCTTCCTTCACAAGCTCAATAGCCTGATCTAAGCCCTCTTCATCTAGTGCTTCCGGAAAAATAAATAATCCTTCGTATACTTTACTCAACGTCTTTCTCCTTCTACTGCATCGTCTAACGTGCAGCCATTATATCGACTCATGGTCAGATTAGGACCGATCGAAAAGAAGCTTTCTACCGCATCCGCTGCCCGCTCGACAACCTTTTCCACTTTTAAATCCTCATCCGCCCGAAAGCGGCCCAGCACAAAATCAATCATTTGTTCCCCTGCAGGTCGAGGGCCAACCCCCACGCGCAACCGCGCAAATTGATCCGACTGAAGCCAATCTATCATTGAACGCAACCCATTATGCGTTCCTGCCGATCCTTTCGTCCGCACCTTTAACAAACCCAATTCAATTTCCACATCATCCAGAATTACAATCAAATCATGGATCTCTATTTTCCAGCGCCGCATTGCCTTCCAAACCGCCTGCCCACTGCTATTCATGAACGTAGTTGGCATAAGAAGGATGGCAACTTCATCTCCGCATAGCGTCTTTACGAAACAACTCGGAGAAAAAAACCCTTTTTTTAACTTTACTGATTGTCGTGTTGCTAAACTTTTCACGACATCAAATCCAATATTATGTCGCGTGTGTTCGTATTCCAGACCTGGATTACCCAATCCAACAACCAGCTTCAAAATAATCTATCCCCTCTACTCCTCGCTCGGCTTTTCCGTAATCACTTCCGGTTCTGCCGCAACATCTCCATCCTCATCTTCTTCCTGCTCTACCTTCGGCGCTGAAACGCCAGCTACCACGGCATCCGCATCGCTTAAAATAGCCACCTTATTACCTAGTTTTAAATCTGACACATGAAGAGCGCTTCCAATTTCTAGCTCCGATACATCCACATTCACCGTTTCAGGCAAATCAGCGGGTAAACATTCCACCAAGATTGTGTGCATCACATGATCGAGCAATCCACCTGCCTTAACCCCTTCAGGCTCTCCGACTAATTCCAAAGAAACTTCCACCTGAAGCGTCTGGTTAGCCGCCACTCGCTGAAGGTCTAAATGCATTAATTCACCCGATACCGGATGATGCTGCACTTCTTTAAGTAACACAGAAACGGCGCCTTCTCCTTCTAGATTAATATCCACCAGAATCGTTTCTGAGGCATGATTGTGAAACAACTGCTCCACCGCATGTGTTTCTAGTTCAACCGCCATCGGATTCGAATCAATTCCATAAATAACACCTGGTAACGATCCGGTACAACGCATTCGCCGCGAGGCAGATGTACCTTCTAAACTTCGCTTCTTCACACTTATTTGCTGTGCTTCCATTTTCTTCTCCTACTTCTCAATCTCAAACAGCGAGCTAACTGACTGACCATTGTGAATGCGCATAATCGCCTCCGCCAATAAATCCGCCACCGATAAAACCGTTACCTGACAATCATCCCTACAATCCCGCTGCGGGATCGTGTTCGTTGTCACCAACTCAACAATGGGTGAATTTTTTAATCGCAAAATTCCTTTTTCCGCCAACAACGAATGGCTTACCGCTGCTCGTACCGATTTAGCACCCGCCTTCTCCAACAATTGAGCGGCCGCGCACAACGTACCCGCCGTTGAGGTCATATCATCCACCAATAACGTATTACGCCCAGCAACATCTCCAACCAGGTGATTCGCAACCACATCTTCACAACTCTTGCGTTGTTTGCCGACCAAAGCTATTCCCGAATCGAGCATCTTCGCATACGAATCAGCCATTTTCAATCCACCCGCATCAGGAGAAACAACCACAAGATCTTCTAACTCCAACGAACGCAGATACTTCACAATCACCGGAGATCCATATAAATGATCAACTGGAATATCAAAGAAGCCCTGAATCTGTTGCGCATGTAAATCCACGCAAATCACGCGATTCGCCCCCGCCGCCACGAGCAAATTCGCCACCAATTTCGCAGTAATAGGAACTCGCGGCTGATCTTTTCGATCCTGCCGTGCATATCCATAATAGGGTAATACTGCCGTAATCCGCTGCGCCGAGGCCCGCTTTGCTGCATCAATCATAATCAGCAGCTCCATAAGCATATTATTTGGGTCCATCGCCACTGACTGCACAATAAAGATATCTTCGCCCCGAACATTATCCACAATTTTAACAAAAATCTCACCATCCGGGAAACGCGTAATGTCCGTTGCACATAGATCCACCCCTGCCGAAGCCGCTATCAGCTCAGCTAAATCAGGATGTCCCGTACCTGTTAAGATCTTCATCATCAATCACTATCCTACTTATGGTTGCCCGACCAGGATTTGAACCTGGACCATATGAGTCAAAGTCACATGTGCTACCATTACACTATCGGGCACTATTCAATCATGAAAAAGCGAGCATATTCTTCGTTTGCGCCCTTTCCCCTTTATTTCAAAAGAGCCGCAAACCCTATAAATCCATCGCCTCCGCGTCAAGCACTCAAAGCCGCATTATCCACCTATCCATCGTAGCAATCCGTAAGCACTCAACAATACAAACGCCATACCGATTTCAATCCACACCCATCGACGCAAATTGAATGGCTCAAGACGCCTCTGCCAACGGTCATAAAAAAGAAGTCCAATAGACCCATCAATAAGCAACCAGATCCCACACCAAAAAAATCCCGCTAACACCATACCTATTGCACCTTATATGCAAGTCCTGTCAGAGATCCAATCGCCCGTTCATATACTCGCTGCTGCTTCCGTTTCCGCTGACGAACTGTTTTAATTTGATCCCGATAACCAAGCCAATCCAACCCAAAAGAAGCCCCAATATGTTGTTTCATCCGAATTGCCTCAATCGGATCAATCGAAACCAATTCATCCAAATCCTCTTTTACTCGATGATAGGCATCTCGAAAAGGTATTCCTTTTGCAACCAACTCCAGCGCTCGATCCGTAGCAAAAACATCCGGAGAAAACCCCGAAAGCAACGCCACTTTATTCACCGTTGTTTCCGCCAGCATCGGAGTCATCACCTGTAAGGTAGCCCGCGTAACGGCCAATCCTTCCATAAACGGCTCCTTCGCCTCCTGTAAATCACGGTTATATCCACTCGGAGCTCCTTTCACCAAATCATAAACCGCCAGCTCCGCCGCCTTAACCCGCGATGCTTTCGCCCGAACCAGCTCACACACATCTGGATTTTGCTTCTGCGGCATAATCGAACTTCCTGTACAAAAAGCTGCTGGAAGTTTAAAATAATCAAACTCAGGCATCGTAAAAATCATCAAATCTTGAGCTAAACGAGAGAGTGTCAGCATAATCTGACTCATACCGCCCAAAACCAGCCCTTCCATCTTACCACGGCT
Organism: Verrucomicrobiota bacterium; assembly: GCA_003532555.1. Taxonomy (GTDB): domain Bacteria; phylum Verrucomicrobiota; class Kiritimatiellia; order Kiritimatiellales; family Pontiellaceae; genus Pontiella. Next base: position 6,840 of record DOEU01000072.1, read on the forward strand.
ATTGTTTGCGTACAGCACATTGTGTGTAGCCCGTGAGAAGCCTAATAACTTCGCCGTTAACGCCCGATCAATCGGAAGCGGAACTCCATAACTAGCCGCCGATCCCAATGGCGACTGATCATTAATCTCAAGCAGATGGAATAAACCTGCTGCATCATCCAGTAAACTTTCTGCATGAGCCGTCGCCCAAAGGCCCACACTCGAAGGCATACCCGGCTGCATGTGTGTTCGCCCCACCATCGGAACCGATTCATACTTTTTCCCAAACCGAACCAAAACCTCCGCCAACGCTGCCACTTCCTCAAGCGTATGCAACAGCTGTTCCTTTGCAAATAATCTCAAATCAACCGCAACTTGATCATTCCGACTCCGACCCGTATGTACTTTTTTTCCTAAATCACCTAACTCTGAAGTCAGCGTTCGCTCCACCGCCAAATGCACATCCTGATCACTCAAGCGTATCTTAAATGACCCCTTCTCCGCCTGCGCTCGAATTGCATTCAATGCCGTAATCACTTGATCCCGCTCCACCCCCGTAATTACAGGTGGATCAACCGGCATCGCCGCCAACATCGTAACATGCGCCACTGTGCCAATACAATCTACCGCAACCAAAGACCGATCTAATTCCACATCCCGACCCGCTGTATATTCTAATACTTGACTATTTATCGTGCCCACTGTTGTTTTTTTATTGCTCATCATCTACTTCCTCGTTGGCATATTGATACACGATTGAGAAAGACATGCAAAAACTATCTCCGCCCTCAACGCCCTTCTGACTCAATCCAAAGAGTCATCGGACCCTCGTTTAATAATTCCACCTGCATATCCGCACCAAAACGCCCCGATTCAGGATCTGTTCCCAACTCCCTCAATGCCTTCAAAAATTCATGATATAGTCGCTCCCCCACTTCTGGCAAAGCAGCGGCGGTAAATCTCGGGCGATTACCTTTGCGAAAATCGCCATATAACGTAAATTGACTGACCACCAAAACGCTTCCCGAAACCTCCGCCAACGAACGATTTGTTCGCCCTTGGTTATCCTCGAAAATGCGCAACTTTAGCAACTTGCTCGCCAAATAAGTCACATCTTCATGAGTGTCGTTTAACCCCACTCCCACAAAAACCAACAAACCGTGATCGATCGAACCGATACATGCCCCATTCACGGAAACCGAAGCTCGGCGAACCCGCTGAATTAGCAGACGCATGCTTCTTTACTGCGTCACGTGCGAAACACGGAATGTTGGCAACCGATTCAAAAGAGCCGCCACCTCATATCGACGCGGGCGCGCTAGATTTCCACAGAAA
>DOEU01000105.1 GCA_003532555.1 Verrucomicrobiota bacterium
GGTGGTGGGACCGGATGGAATGCGCTACCTTCGAGGTGAGATCATTGTTGGGTTCCAGGCGGGCTCAAGCATGAAAGAGTTGAAGGCGTTACTACAAAGGGTGGGTGGAACGGTATTAGAGGTCATTAATCCTCCCGGATTGTATCGGATTAAAATTAAAGGCGGTATGCGGGTGGAAGAAGCTTTGGAGGAAGCGCAGTTGAGTTTGGGTGTAGATAAAGCTGAGCCGAACCGTGTGTTTTCAAATCATAAGATGCCGGCGGTTTCATTGAGTGAAAATCCGATTGGTGTGAATTTAAATTTAGAGGCTGGCGAGCGAGCGATCGCGGTTTTTGATTCGGGGATTGATCCGGCATATCAGGATTTGCCATTTATGTTAAAAGCGTATAACGCGATTGATCCGGGTGCCGCGGTGGATGACCCAACCGGGCATGGAACATTGGTGGCTCTAATTGCATCAGGTGCGATTGTACCGGAGGGTATGCCTGCTAATACGGCGGGGGTGAAGGTGCTTCCAGTTTGTTTATTTGATGAAAATGGTTACACCTCATCGCATGCACTTTTTTCGGCGTTAAATTATGCACTCGATCAAGGGATCCGAGAGTTTAATTGGAGTTTTGGAACGGATCAGCCAGTGCACTTTTTTGAGGCGGCGATTGAGGCAGCGGTCGAACGCGGTGCGCGTATTTATATTGCTTCGGGAAATAATGGAGAAGCGGGATCGGTTTATCCGGCTTCGAGTCCGCTGACATTTTCGATTGGGTCTGGAGATCACCAGGGCGTATCTCCGTGGAGCAATTATGGTGACGACGTGGATGCTTATTATCCGGGTTTAGTTTATTTCGATGGAAAACGGTATATTGGAACTTCATTTTCAACGCCATATGCGCTGTATTTAAATGAACTGTTGGATTAGTTGACAGTTTCTGTGGGGCGTTTAAGAACCATGTGTAAGTCATTTGTGAACTCGGTTTGAAAGCCGGCTTCACAGTAGGCTAAGTAGTAGATCCATTTGCGTTGGAAGGTTTGGTCATAGCCCATTTGTTCTAGTTTTTCGGAGTGGGTTTCGCAGGCAGAACGCCATCGTCGAAGGGTTTCGGCATAGTGGATGCCAATATTTTCAATGTGATCGATGTGGAGCATCGAGTCTTTTGTCATTGCTTTGGATAGTTCGGTGAGAGAGGGGAGGATGCCTCCGGGAAAGATGTGTTTTTGAATCCAGTCGGGGTTCTGGCGGTAGGCGTCGTAGCGTTGATCGGGGATGGTAATCACTTGAAGGGCGATGCGGCCCCCGGGTTTAAGGAGGCGGTCGAGTGTGGAGAAATAGGTGCCATAGTAGGCATGACCTACCGCTTCAAGCATTTCAATCGATACGATGCGGTCATAGGTGCCTTGTGCATCGCGGTAGTCGCAGAGTTTAATGTCAATTTGTTCGGTAAGATCGGCTTCTTGAATGCGTTGAATGGCGAGATCATATTGCGCTTGCGAGATGGTGAGTCCCGTTACTTTGCAGCCGGTGGTGCGGGCGGCTTCGATAGCAAAACCGCCCCAGCCGCAACCTACTTCAAGAATGTGATGATGCGATTCTATACCGGCTAAGCGGATTAGATTCTGAATTTTTGCTCGTTGGGCGTCGCCGAGTGATTGATTGGGGAATTCAAAGAGGGCGGAAGAGTAGAGCAGGGTTTCAGCATCGAGAAAGAGTTGGTAGAAGTCGTTCCCGAGGTCGTAGTGAGCTTGAATATTTCGTCGACTACCGGTTTTGGTGTTGAGGTTGATCGCATGTGAAAGCTGATGAAGCCATTTTTTAACCCATGCATGAGTGAGTCCGCTTTTTTTTAGATCGTTGATATTATGTATAAAGAGTGCAAGTAGATGGGGTAGGTCAGGAGTGTTCCAGTCAGATTCGGTATATGATTCACCGAGACCGATATTTCCAGCAAAAACAAGTTGGGTGAAGAAGCGGTAGTGATACACGTAAAGGTGTTGTGGGTCGGTTTTAGAGGAATCGCCATAGGTGAGCTGTTCTTGATTGGGAAGGGTTAATGTGAGCGAGCCTTTCTTTATGGTTTGTAGTTGTCGATCAACGAGGGCGAGGCAGATTTTTTCTAGGAAGGTAGGTGTCATTTTTTTCTCCATGAGGTATTGGGATGAGTGGGTGGCGGGGTTTTATGGATAGGAAGGCCTCGCCGCCAATGGAGTTGAGCGGCTTGCCAATAAATGCGGGGTAGGGTGGCAGCGGTGGTGAAAGGGTGGCGAGCAAGATTGCGCCAAAGGGATTGACTGGTAAGGGGTTCGCCTGCTCCCCAAAGGGCGGTATCAAGTGTATATTTGCCGTTATGCATGAGTTTAATACCAATACGAATTTGATCGCCAGGTTCACTAAAGCTTCCCGTATAATGCCCTTCTGTTTGATTAAAAGGGGAGACGTGGAACTGTTTTTCCATCTGTGCTTCTATGGGATAGGTGTCGCCGCCGTTGACTAGGTAGATGTGTTTTTGTTTGAAGGTATTGTTTACTTCGACCAAGAGTTGCTCTGGCGTGCCTTGCGCATTTAATCCATAATAGAAGTTTACGGGATTAAAGGTGGGTAAGAGAAAGCGGGCAACAGTGACGAGGACGATTCGTTGAATGTTAGGATGGGTAAAATAGGGTGCAAGTTGATCGCGAAATCGGTTGTTTCCCGATAGGTAGTCTTTGGATTGTAAACTAACGGGGGAGCCTGGACCTGAGCTGAAACCCTTTACGTATTTTGCCAATGTGGGCAGTTCATCAAGGTCAATGGCATAAAATAGAATAGGATATTCGAAGTGGTGTTTAATGGGGTGATGGCGTGCATGCATTACTCGTCCGCTATAGATGCGACTGTTCATAAAGATACTCCGAGTTTTTCAGCGACTTCGATGCCGGAGCGAACGGCGTCTTCATGAAATCCATTACCGAGATA
>DOEU01000029.1:0-5869 GCA_003532555.1 Verrucomicrobiota bacterium
CGCCATCCGATTACACAGCTCTTCAAGCACCTCCTCCGGCGTACTCCCCTTCAAAGGAACCATCATTAACTCCGGCGAGCTATACCGGTCGATACCCGTCTTACGCACCTCATTCATCTGGCGCGTTACACGACCCCGTACCACTACTTTCGTTGGATCATATAAAAAGCGGGTACAGTTATTACATCGCATCAATTGTTCTGCCTTTACCACCGATTGAATCAAACTCTTCGTCAAACCCATTCCACAGCCTGCACAATTGCCATTAACCACAGGCACCACAGCTTCCGGATTCTTCTGAAGTAACCTATTAATATGAGTCTTTACCGCCGGGGTTAAATCTGAACTCAAGGCCTGAATCGACTTTTCCAACTCCTCCAACCGAGCATTCGGCATCGACACTTTTTTCTGTATTTTTGCCGATACTAACTCCTGCAACTGGATTAATTGATTAATTATACTGTGCGCATTATTCATTATATCATCCCTGTTCAAAATAAGCTAACACCCACCCCAAAAATAGAAAGCGGATTCAATGACTTCTATCCTCAAGACGCATTCAAATCAGCAATACGTCCCAACCCTAACAAAGTTAAATACTTCTCCAAGCGCATCTCAATGCCCGCTTCTTTCAGTACCCAAGCCGCATGCCCACCCGTTGCGCAAACCGACAGCCGCTGCACCCCCAACTCCGCCTTGATCTCATCTAACACCTCTCGCACCATACCCCGATAGCCCCGCTCCGCTCCAATGCGCATTGCCTGTTCAGTGCTCCGCCCAATCGCCGCCTTCGACCGAATCGGCTCTAACGCCGGCAACAAAGCTGTTTTTTCTGCCAAATAATCAAACATCAGCGGTAAGCCCGGACAAATCACACCTCCAACATAGCCTCGATTCCGCGTCACCACATCAAATGTCAATGCAGTACCAAAATCGCATACCACCGCCGGCAGCCCAAACCAATGCGCCACCGCCGCTGCGTTTGCCAAGCGATCAGCGCCAATCTCTTCCGGTTTTGGATAATCAATCCCCACTCCCAGCTCACACCCATGATCCACCCATAGCACCTCACTCACGCCCGCAGTCTTCAACAACTGCTTCCAATGAACCTGAACCCTCGGCACCACCGAAGCCATAACCACCCGCCCTGGCTTCACCATCTCCAACCACTCCAAGACCGACTCCGAATTCGACCCATCCGAAGTCGTAGACACCACTCGGCTAACACGCTGACGAACATAGCAACCCATCGCCGTACTCGTATTGCCAATATCAATTACCCCAACCATCGATTCCATACTCCATACAAAAAAATTCCCTAAGCAAGCTATCCTCTATGCGAGAGAATGGCATCCTCCACATCCAATCCTAAATCAATAGATCCCGCCGAATGCGTCAGTGCCCCTACTGAAACAGCATCTACGCCCGTCGCCGCCACCGCTTGAATCGTCGAAAGTGTAATCCCGCCCGAAGCCTCCGTTCGACAAATCCCTCGGCACATCTCAACCCCCAGCCTTAGCTGCTGTGGCTCCATATTATCAAGCAACACCCAATCCGGTCGTGCATCCAACACCTCCCGCAACTGATCGAGAGTATCTACCTCAACTTCGATCTTCAAACGAGGAAAGCGCGCCCGCGCCGTTTGCACCGCATCCACAATCGAACCCCTGCCCCACAATGCCAAATGATTATCCTTAATCATCACCGCATCATATAGCCCCATGCGATGATTCACTCCTCCGCCACACACCACCGCCGCTTTTTCAAGTGCCCGCCAGCCCGGCGTTGTCTTGCGCGTATCCAGTAACACCAACTCAGGTCGATTCGCCGTTCGCACATACGCCCGCGTAAGCGTCGCGATCCCAGATAATCGCTGAGCAAAATTTAGAGCCGTCCGCTCCGCCGTCAAAATTGACGCTGCTTGACCTGAAACCTTCAACAACCCATCGCCCGCTGTTGCATTCGAGCCATCCGGCAATATCACCTCAACTGACAACGAATCATCCACTGCCCGAAACACCGCCGATGCCACCGCCATGCCCGCAACGCAACAATCCACCCGAGTGCGTATCTGCGCCGACCCAATTGCATCCGAAGCCAACGCCGCACAAGTTGCATCTAACCCCTCTGGGCCTAAATCTTCTATCAAAGCTCGCTCGATTAAATCGTTTATATCCGCATCCATTCGTCTACTCTACGCAACCAACCCCAAAACCTCAAACCCGAAAAAAAGGCGCGCTCGCTAAGCACGCCTTTTGGTTGTCTGCAATGAATCCTATTCTATCGGAATATCTAAGTATCGAAAATCGTTAAATCTTACCCACCAGATCGAGACCGGGCGTGAGCGTATCGCCTCCGGGGGTCCAGTTGGCAGGACACACTTGATCGCCATGCTCGCGAACAAAACAAGCGGCTTCTAACTTCCGTAGCGACTCAGCGGCACTACGGCCGATTCCAAGATCATGCACTTCAGCTGTTTTCAATACCCCGTCGGGGTCGATGATGAAAGTACCGCGTAAAGCGAGACCTTCTTCCTCAATGTAGACATCAAACAGTTTACTGACTTCACCGGTTGGATCGGCGCCCATGGGGTAAGCTACATTCCCAATGGCATCAGAATGATCGTGCCACGCTTTGTGCACAAACGGTGTGTCGGTACTGACGCTGATGATTTCGGCACCAAGGGCTTGAAACTTGTCATATATTTTCGCGGCATCTTCGAGTTCAGTAGGACAGACAAAAGTGAAATCGGCAGGATAAAAAAGTAGAACTACCCATTTTCCTCTATAATCTGATAACTTGATATCAACGATTTCATCATTGTGATATGCCGCCATTGTAAATTCCGTTACTTCTCTTCCAATTTTAACCATCTGTTGTCTCCTATTGCTAATGTTTCCTTAAAAAAATAAATGTACTTGAAAATAGTCGCATGTAAATCGGAATGCTTGCAGAAATGCTTCTAAAATGAGTCGAGACGCTGGCACGCAGGACAGAGTGTAGTTCCGCGTTGGGCGACGACAATTTTAATCAGGGGGGTTTTGCAGCGGCAGCACGGAAGCCCACGGCGCCCGTAGGCTTTGACGCGTTGACGGTGGTGACCGGATTCACCGTCCATATCGCGGTAGTTAGTCTGCCCCTTCCCAAGCGAAGTCCCGCGGTTTTGAACGCCGATACGAAGAACGTAACGGATGGCCCGATAGAGGGTTTTGCGCTCTTGAGATGACAAGGAACTGGAACTGCGTTGGGGGTGTATGGCGGTTTTCCAGAGAGCTTCGTCGGCATAGATATTCCCAATGCCAGCGATGAGGGCTTGATCGAGCAAAAGCGGTTTAATGGCACGTTTACGGTTGGTGAGAATAGATTCGAAATAGTCCGCGGTAAAAGAGGTGGAGAGCGCATCCGGACCTAGTTTGCCAAGAATCTCCTGCGGATCATCAACCAACTTCCAGCGACCAAACTTTCGGGTGTCACGAAAATAGAGCTTCATGCCACTACTTAATAAAATCTCACCGCGATCAAATTTACTACGGCGTTTGGAAAAACTGCCTGCCATACGCAGATGCACCATCCAGTGCTGTCCGGAACTGAGTTCTATATGAATCCATTTACCGGTGCGTCCGACGGTCTTAATTTTGGTTCCACAAATCGCTTGGGTAAAGGCGGCGGGAGTGAGGGGCTCGACCATACGAGGCCAGTCGATCCGAACGGCTAAAATTTCACGCCCTTCAACTCCGCGCTCGCGCAGCTGGCGGGCTATAGTTTCCACTTCGGGGAGTTCAGGCATGGGAGGTTCCAAACGGATCGATGATTTCAAGGGCGGGAAAGGCGTTTTCGACTTCGGTGGTATTTGCGGCTTGGAAAAGAAGCTTCACGTTTGGGCCTGCGTCGATGGTGAGATAGACGGGTAGCCCCTCCGCACGTAGCTGTTGAACGCGGCCGATCTGCGTTCGGGTCTGAGGTAAAAAATAATCCAAAGGGGGAATGGCTTCGCGCATGGTGGCATGCATTTCGAGGGCGTTGGCTTCGGCGGTGGCACCGAACGTTTCAAAATCACGATGCTTGATGGCGCGCTTTAGAACTCCAAAATCGATGGCGGCGCGGGCAGGCCAGTCAGCATAGCGAGGCGAGGTCTCAACGGTGCGTTGCATACCTGCACGAGATCCGACGGGCTTTTCGGCATCAGTGAGCGTGAGGATGCCAATACGAAAATCAGACCACTTTGTATCGATCGCTTCAGCAAACGAGTCTCTACCGTCGTCGCGCTCTCCACGATGCCAACATGCAAACCCATTGAAAAGAGAGCGCGAAGCACTGCCGCTACCCAGACGGGCTAACATGGAGAGTAGTTGGCGGGGGAGATCCCATCCGGCAAGATCATTGAGAGCGAGCACGAGAGCGGCATAGCCGGAGGCACTGGAGGCGAGACCGGCAGCAGTGGGAATGGTGTTTTCGGTAATCACTTCAAATCCAGGTGCCCGGCAGGGCTCACGGAACAGATCGAGAAAGGTACTGAGCCGGTGGGCAAAAGGTGTGGTGGGGTCGACGGGTTCGCCATTAAGGATAAATTGGTCACTGGGCAAGCGCCGAATCTGGGTACGGGTGCCTTTCGTACCGAGTGAAATGGAGAGACTGCTATTCAGTGGTAAATTGAGGTTTGAATCTCGTTTTCCCCAATATTTACATAGCGCAATGTTGCTCGGAGCCACGCCGTATCCTTTCTCATATGCCCCGTGCGAAGCAACGGTGAGGATCTTTTTCACAAATTGATGTTGTATCTCAGACATAGTTCTCCTCAAACTGATGCTTCATATACCTACTCTTACGAATGAAAAAAAGCAACGGAACACTCATCGCCCTTCTCTTAATCGCGGTTCACGCGGTTCTCTTTTTTGTGTTGATGGGTCAAGCAGGAGAACGCGCAATGGACAAAAAATCGACGGAGATCTCTCACCCGATCGTTTCGGACGATATTTCCCCTGCTTCAAAAGCCGTTGAATCTCTCGTCGCGGAGATGAACCAACTCACGCAAGCGATCCCAGAACCTGAGCCCAAAATAGCATCGGGATCAAATGGGATTTATACCCCTTCTTCGGAAACGGGTCGGTTACGAAGTGATCGTTCCGCTCGGCACAGCCAGCAAAACTATGCGGAGTTGGTGGACGACCCCTATCAATGCGCAATCGTCGTCGATGCTCAAACGGGTGAAATTCTTGTGGAGGAACGAGCCCACGCCTTTGGCTATCCGGCAAGTGTGACTAAGTTAATGACCTTATTGGTTTGTCTGGAGGCGATTGATCACGGGGAGATTAACCTCAACGATCGAGTGAAAATTACGGATGAAGTTTGGCAGGTAGGAGGTTCTCAACTCTATTTAGATCCGCGTGAAACAGATTTAACGGTGGAAGATATGCTCTACGGTATTATGGTCCATTCGGCAAACGATGCAGCGCGGGCATTGAGCTTGCATGTGGCGGGGAGTCGGGCCGCGTTTGTGGAGCGAATGAATTGGCGGGCGCAAAAAATCGGCATGTCGGCAACAAGATATGTTTCGGATCATGGGCTACCCCCCGAAAATCAAACCCAACCCGATATCAGCACGCCTTATGATATTGCGCTCTTGGCGCTAGCGTGTTTACGCCATCCCGAAACACTGACTTATACTGGTACGGAGCTGATCTATTTACGAGAGGGCAATACCATGCTCGCCACACGAAATGCTCTTACAAAACGAATAGATGGCTATGTGGGGTGCGATGGACTCAAGACAGGCTATCACAAGCGCGGAGGCTTTTCATTAGTTGCTACAGCAGAACGAAATGGGCGACGAATCGTTTCTGTGGTGCTAGGAAGTCATGACAAAGATACT
>DOEU01000029.1:6276-8504 GCA_003532555.1 Verrucomicrobiota bacterium
GCGTAGGTTTTCACGCTTTTCGCCCGAACAGGGCTTTGAGAGGATAATGTGATGAAAGTAAGTGTGAAAAAAGCAGGCGCATGTCGGAAAACGGTCGCGATTGAGGTCCCCGCCGAGGTGATGGCTGAAGAACGGGCGGAAACGCTTAAAGTTTATGCCCAACATGCACGAATTCCTGGATTCCGAAAAGGAAAAGCCCCAGTGCATGTGGTCGCTGGTAAATACGTGAAAGAGATCGATCAAGATTTAAAAGAGCGGGTACTACCCAAATTCTATCAGGAAGCCATTCAGGCGGAAGATCTGAAGGTCGTGAACGTAATTGATGCCACGGAAGTTGAACTCTCCGAGGGATCTCCGGCGACCTTTACTGTGACGGTGGATGTAGTTCCTGAGTTTAAATTACCGAAATATGAGCAAATTCCAGTGAAGGTTGAAAAAAATGATGTCTCTGATGCACAGGTTCAAGAACAGATAGACCAATTACTCAATCAACAGTCTACCTTTGAAGATGTGCAGGATAAAACAATCGAAAAAGGAGATATGGGACAACTCTCTTATGAAGCCTTTATTGATGATCAACCACTGAAAGAAGTTATTCCAGAAGCCAAAGGTATTGGATCTGGTGAAGGGTATTGGGTTTCTGCGGATGAACAAGCATTCATTCCCGGCATGGGCGAAGCCCTGATCGGATTGAATTCGGGAGAAAAAAAGGAAGTGGAGATTCACTTCCCAGCGGCGTTCATGGTGAAAGAGCTAGCCGATGTGAAAGCACTCTATCGGATAGAAGTTACGGGAGTGCGTGTGAAAAAATCCGCCGTGCTCGATGAAGCAATGCTCGAACGACTGCAGGTAGATTCAGAAGAAAAACTGCGCGAACTTATGCGGGACCAACTAGAAATACAAGCTGAGAACGAATCGCTGCAAAAAACACATGAACAGATTATCGCGTTTTTAATTAAGAAGACCAAATTAGATGTTCCGGAAAGCGCAGTTCAACAGCAGACCCGCGACGTGATGTATGATCTTGCGCGGCAACGCATGATGCAAGGCGCCAGTCAGGAACAGATTGGCGAAAAGCAAGAAGAGCTTTTTAAAGAGGCCCAAGAACGGTCTCTTGAAAATGTGAAGTTGCGTTATATTGGACTCGCAATTGCCGATCAGCAGTCGTTTGAGGCATCTAATAATGAAGTAGAAGAAGAAATTGCTCGTATCGCAATTCAAGAGCGTAAAGATGCGAAGGAACTGCGGAAAGAAATGATTGAGAATCAGGCTTATGGGTCCGTTATCGATCAATTACGCTTCAATAAGGCACTCAATTTTATGGTGGAAAACGCAAAATTGAAATAATTACCAATAGATTGACCTCTTGAAAGAGCTTGCTTACGCTCTGTTGAGATACTTAAGACGTTTATGAACAGTTACAAGGAGATACATGATGACGCAAGAGACAGCTAATATGTTGGTTCCGATGGTAATAGAGCAGACGGGGCGGGGTGAACGCTCGTATGATATCTATTCACGTCTATTGAAAGAACGGATTATTTTTCTCGGAACAGGAATTGATGATAATGTCGCGAATTTGATCATCGCGCAGCTCCTTTTCCTACAAAGCGAGGATCCTGAAAAAGATATTAGCCTCTACATTAATTCACCGGGCGGGGTTGTCACTGCAGGGTTAGCGATCTATGACACGATGCAATTCTTGAGTTGCGACATCACTACCTACTGCGTTGGACAAGCTGCAAGTATGGGGGCGGTGTTGCTCGCAGCTGGTGCGCCTAGTAAACGCTATGCCCTACCCAATGCGCGTATCATGATTCACCAGCCCTTAGGTGGGGCTCAAGGACAAGCTACCGATATTAATATTCAAGCACAGGAAATTATGCGCATCAAACAGATCTTAAACGGCATTCTTGCTTCGCATTCAAAGCAGAAAATAGAAGATCTAGAGCGTGATACTGATCGTGATAACTTCATGTCAGCCGAACAAGCTGCATCATATGGCCTCATTGATGAGGTCGTTGCTAAAGCTAGTTAAGGACCAAAATGACAATATCTGAAAATCAAAATGACGGGGAGCTGGATAATCAGCCACCGGAAAAAAATGATATTCAAAGTTTTAGTTTACTTGCCCCTCATCAAATGAAGATGTTATTGGACGAGCATATCATCGGACAAGAGCAAGCAAAAAAAATTCTCTCCGTTTCAGTTTACAATCATTATAAAAG
>DOEU01000126.1:0-7150 GCA_003532555.1 Verrucomicrobiota bacterium
TGAAAATCGGCCTAATATGGTATTGTTTGTGGCAGATGACCAGAGCGTTTTTGATTATGGGTCATATGGAAACACGGCCGTGCCTACGCCGGCAACAGATCGATTTGCGAAAGAGTCTCTTGTTTTTGATTGTGCCTTTACGGGGCAGGCCATTTGTGCGCCGAGTCGATCGATGCTTTATACAGGGCTTTATCCAGTTAGAAACGGATGCTTCATTAATCATACGGAGATTCGTGCTGGGGTGAAGACTTTGCCTGTTTATTTAAAGACGTTAGGATATGATGTTATATTGGCCGGTAAATCGCATGTTAACCCGATGGACTCTTTCCCATGGACAGACTGGTTTCGTCCACAGGAGCAGAAGGGAATGCCTCGCCCCGGGCTTCCTTTCCGGCAGATGGATTCATTTTTCGAGCAGGTAGAAGAGCCGTTTTGTATGGTGGTTGCTAGCGAATATCCGCACGGACCTTTTTTCGATAAAAGTTCGCATAATCCGGAGCGTGTTAAGCTCGAACCTTTTAGAGCCAAGACGCCGCAAGAGCGGCGAGTGAATGCGCGTTATTATGCAAATATTGAAGAGGGTGAGGGTGAGTTTGCGAAGGTGCTTGCGTTGCTGGAAGAGCATAGCCTTGCCGATGATACGGTTGTGGTATACACCGCAGATCATGGTATGTTTCGTGGAAAATTCACGGTTTATCACTCGGGTTTACAGGTGCCGTTGATGGTTCGATGGCCCAATCGTATTTCACCGGGCCGGTCGTCTACGCTAGTGAGTTTAGTCGACATTTTGCCGACTTTTGTTGCATTGGCAAAGGGAACGATTCCGCGCGATTTAGATGGACGAAATATTCTTTCGGTTTGGGAAGGGCGCTCGGAAGAAGGTCATGCGTTTGTTTATGGAGTGGGTGAATCTCAGGGAATTCAAGATCGTTCGCTTTTCCCGCAGCGCTCAATAAGTGATGGTCGCTACAACTATATTTATAACTTTAATTCACTGGAGCGGCTGAAGCGGGACCAAAAGGCAGGGGTTGAGATCGACTATTTCCGGGCGCGAGATGCACAGCGGTTTGCTCATCGGGCCGAGGAGGAGTTGTACGACTTGGCGAGCGATCCGTATGAGCTTAACAACATAGCTGGTCGTCAAGAGGTGGCGTTGATTCAAAATCAATTACGCCGAGGGCTATTTCGTTGGATGGAGCGGCAGGGCGATTATCTGACCCCTAATGGGGCGTTGCCATACTTTAAACCAAAGATGCATCCGATGGATCAACCGAATCAAAAATTCAAGTATAGCGTGCCCGATGAATTCATCGGCTCACTAGAAAAAGATTGCTTAGATGCGCATGCTTTGACGCAATAGAAAAAGAGGCTAGGGTTCATTGGTTTAGATTGTAAATTCAGTAATTCTTATGTTCAGAAAAAAAAGAAGGGTTAAAATTGAATAATATGTACCAGCTGCCAACCATTTCCTTTCATGGGCATCATTCTCCAATGGGGGCTCACAGTTCATTCACTTTGGGGCGATTAGGCGCGGCTTGTGGCATGGCAATGGAGAAAGGCGCTGCGGCCGATAGCTCGGTCTATGTGGGTTATCGATCGGCTTCGGGAGTAATGCATAGCTTTCCCTTCTTTAAGGAGATGGAAAACGAGGCGGAGCGCTTTGCGCAGTCGGATGAAGATGCGGTGTTGACAAACCGTATTTTTACTGAGGAAGATATTGAGCGAACGTATGGATGGGCCACTGATCAGTTCAATGCGCCTGGGATTCGATTCTCTATTTATACTCCATTTGAGGCTATCCCTGATCCGGCCCGTGCCGCCCCGGAAGAACTTGCTTTTGCGAGTTGTCCGGGAACGGTGATAGAATTGGCAGTTGAAAATAATAGCGATGAGGAGTGGGAACTATTTTTTGCTCATCATGGAACAACGCCTTGGATGCCAATGGAGGGGCGTAGTGGATTGAAAGGGGCTTCCACGCAGGGGCGGATGGGGTTTGCTTCAGCGGATCCTGAGGTTGAGGAGTTCATTGATTTTAGTGTAGATAAAGCACTAGGAAGAACCCATACCAACACCAATTTTTTACTGGCACCGGTGGCGGGCTTATCCGCGCGCGTTGAGCCGGGTACAACGCGGGTGGTGCGCATTGCCGTGGGGTATTATCTGAGTGGAACGGTTACGTTTAATTATCCAACAGCCTACTGGTATAATCGGTATTTTAAAGGGCTGGAGGAGGTCCTAGCCTACACGTTGGATCAAGCGGATCGTTCGGTTTTGATTGCAAAGAAGAGGGATGGAGAGCTGGCGTCGAGCGGCTTAAATGAAGATCAGCAATTTTTATTGGCGCACGCAACGCGTAGCTACTATGGCTCTACGCAGTGGCTTGATAATGGAGATCCAGTTTGGGTGGTGAATGAGGGGGAATACCTCATGATCAACACCTTAGATTTAACCGTAGATATGCTCTTTTTTGAATTGCGTTATAATCCATGGACGGTGCGAAATGTACTCGAGCATTTTGTGGATCGGTATGCCTATCATGACCAGATTTTTTCGCCGGATGCTCCTGATCAGATGAGAGAAGGCGGACTTTCATTCACCCATGATATGGGGGTGGGGAACACCTTCAGTCCAGAGAAATATTCGTGCTATGAGTGTGGCGGAATTGATCGCGAATGTTTTTCCTACATGACGTGCGAACAGTTGACCAACTGGGTGCTTTGCGCAGGGGTCTATTGGGTCGAAACAGAAGATGATGCCTTCATTGCTAAGCATAAAGAAACCCTGCTTGCTTGTTTGCAAAGTTTGCTTAATCGAGATCATCCGGATGCAGCACATCGAAATGGATTGATGGGATTTGATAGCTCCCGGACAGATGGTGGGGGTGAGATCACGACCTATGATTCGCTAGATCATTCGCTGGGACAGGCGCGTAATAATATCTATTTGGCGGGGAAGTGCTGGGCGTCTTATTTGGCCCTTGATCAAATGCTCACAGCCTTATCCGAAACCGATGCGGCATCGGATGCGCTGGCGGGGGCCCGGCGTTGTGCGGACTCTTTAACTGCGGCCTTTGACCCAACGTTGGGATATCTTCCGGCGGTATTGGAAGAGGGTAATGAGAGCGCTATTATTCCGGCGGTTGAATCATTAATCTATCCATATAAAATGGGGCTCTTAGATGCGGTTTCTTCGATGGGACCCTATGGAGCTTATATCGAAATGCTGAAAAAGCATTTGGCGTATGTATTGCGGCCGGGCATCTGTTTGTATGAAGACGGGGCTTGGAAATTATCGAACAGTGCGGATAACTCATGGGCCAGTAAGATCTGTTTAAATCAGTTTGTGGTTCGGCATATCCTTCAGATGGATTATGAAGGATCTGATAGAGCAGACCCTGCACATGTTAGGTGGCAGGTATATGGGTCAGCTGATCATGCTTGCAGTGATCAATTTTCGTCAGGCATTCCCATTGGAAGCCTTTATTACCCACGTATTGTTACAGCGATTCTATGGCTTGAAGAGCAGGCGGCGGGGCAGCAACAAGCGGAGGGCTCCCACAATGCTTCCGAGGAAGTGAGCGCATTATGAAGCCGTTACGTAAGTTTGATATCTTTAGTTACGGGATTGGGGACTTTGGAATTAATCTTCATTTCCAAATGATCAACTTTTTCTTTGCATACTTCCTCACAGATATTTTTGGAATACCTCTTTTCCATGTGATGATCCTGTTGCTGGTATCTCGAGTTATTGATGCCATTACAGATCCGATTATGGGGTACATTGCTGACCATACGGATACGCAGTGGGGCAAATACCGACCGTATATTTGTGTGGGGGCGATTCCTCTGGGCATCATTTTAGCTTCGCTTTTTACGGTTCCGGATCTATCGCAGAATCTGAAGTTGGTATATATTTATATTTTTTATATTACACATGGCATTATTTTCACGATCGTTGGGATGCCCTACTCGTCAATTTCAGCGGTCATTACCCAAGATGAGCAGGAGCGGGCGCTTGTTTCCACGGTGCGCATGTTTTTTGCCGTGATAGTTGGAATGACCATCATTGGTACGTGCACCATCCCAATCAAAGATTTATTTGAATCGGAGAAAGATGGCTTTTTTGCTGTTGCGGGGATCTATGCATTAGTATCAGCCATTTTGCTTATATATTCAGGGATCAGTGCAAAAGAGCGTGTTCGGGTTAAAAAAGATAAATTTGAATTTAAGGAAATTTTTCCAATTGTTTCAAAAAATAAAGCCTTGTTAGTTTTATCACTGGCGATGTTCCTTAACACGTCTGTCTGGGTTGTAGGCAATGCGGTTGGCGTATACTACTTCAAGTATGTGCTGGAAAATGAAAGTTTGTATTCCGTTTTCTGGAAATGGATGTTCCCAGCGAATCTCTTAGGACTAATCTTAACTCCGATATTAACGAAAAAATTCGGGAAGAAGTCCCTTTTCATGTTTGGAAGTATAGTCGTTGCGATCGGATATTTTGCACGACACTTTGTTCCGCTCGATAATCTGGGTCTCTTTATTGGGATTTCTATGGCCGGCTCTATTACCATGATGTTTTGTTCGATCACTCAGTGGGGTATGGTTCCAGATACGGTTGAGTACGGTCATTGGAAAACAGGAATACGCTCAGAGGCGATCCCCATTGGATTCTTTTCATTTACGTTTAAGTTAGCAATGGCTATAGGCGTTGCGTTTACCATTTTCTATTTAGACTTAAATGGATATGTGGCAAATCAGGAGTTATCCGAGCAAACATTGGATGCGGTTAAATTTTTATTTAATATTTTGCCGGGCATCTTTTCGGTTGGATGCTTTATATCTTTATTTTACTACTCTCTAGACAGAAAAAAATATAATCAAATTCTTAGCGAGCTAAGCCAAAGAGAAAAAGCAAACGAGGCATGATTGAAAATGCAAACGGTCTATTGATGATGGGAATGCATTAAGAGAGAATTTGATTTTGCTTTCGGTATTTCCCTGGAGTGCATTTATACACCGCTTTAAATCCATTGATCAAGGTATCTACAGAACAATACCCACAGTTTTTGGAGATGTCTGCAAGGGTGGCGTCAGTGCATTTTAGGAGGTCTGCGACGGCTCTTGAGCGCTGATATCGAATTTCTTTTCCTGGTGAACGTATATAGGATTCTTTAAAGGCTTTTTGTAGGCCTTGTTGCGTGATACCGACGGCCTCGGCCACATCGGTGGCTTGAATACCCCGCTGGAAATGATTCTGAATCCAATGAAGGGCGTCTGCTACGAGCGGATTGCGAACTGCATAGCAATCACTGCTTTGGCGGGCAATTACGCCCCGTGGTTTTTGACGAATAACGGTGGGTTGGCGCTCTTTAGAGGGGACACTTAGTAAGTGGCTCAGCTCTTGTGCTGCCCGTTTCCCAAGACCTTCTAGATCGGTGTCCACGCTGCTCAAACCAAGGGTGAGTCCGCTATTAATAAGATCATCATTATCAACACCTAAAACGGCTACATTCTCGGGCACACGGAGTTCATGCTTGAGTAGGAGACTAATCAACTCAGCACCCATCGCATCTTCAAAGGCAAAGAACCCAATCGACATCTCTTCTAAACGCCTATTTCGGCGGGCTGCTTCGGCGCGTAACTCGAGAATAACACCGGGATGAATATGATTTGACTGCATCACATGCACACGCCCACCTTCATTATTGATCTGTTTTTTAAAATAATGAAGCCGCTCTTCATACATTTTTGTGCCACCAGGGGATAAAGTAAAAATTTCACGATATCCCTGATCGCGGAAATGTTCGGCGGCGAGTCTTGCTATCTCATGGTTATCGGTTACTACGCGCGGAACAGGAAGCCCGTGTTCGGCTAGGCCAAGGTCAATGATGGGAATTTGATGGGTTTTTAAATAGGCTAGTGTTTCAGTGCATTCGAGTAGAGCAATACAGCCATCTCCTTTCCAATCTTCAAGGAAGCCCACATTATTTACAGGATTTTTTGGACAGTTTAGCTGCCAGCCATTTTCGCGTGCAATTTGCGCTACCCCGCGGTGAATACGATAATCATACCACTCAAGAAGAAGTAAAATGTACTTATATGCTAACACAAATGAATAATCCCTAAATAGTTTCGTTTTTCCGTATTTAGTCTTCGTTTATAAGTATTGTTAAGCAATGTTGCAATCTTATATACCTATGAAGCTAGATTTGGAGAAGTCTAGTTGTACTGTTATTAAAGCTTTAGTTACTATTAGGAGAGATATATGAAAAAGTTATTAGCCCTTACAGCACTCTTCGTAAGTGTGGGTATTGCACACGGTGCTACAATATTGGATGTGCAGGCGTCGGCAGTTACTGGAACAGGATTTGCCAATCATTATGGTAATAATTGGGGTAATAGTGGGTGGAATCCTGCGCCTGTATTATTAGATTTGACCACGCCGGTTATCGCAAAAAATGCAACGCGTAGTGGAACAACTTATGGCGCACCGAGTGTGTACGTGGCTATCAGTCGTGAAGCTGGTTCGGATGATGGTAAATTCAGAGGAGGAGGATTTGGCGTTTCTAACCAAGGGGGCTCTGGCTGGCGCGTGCGGTTGAACAATAATGGAACGGATTCTTCAAACGCCCCTTCAGGCTGGGCAGAAGGAACATCATTTGCAGCTCTAAACTTTTTCAAGCTGAATGAGGGGGATGGAACTGCGGCTACTTTTAATGCAGATAATGATACCCTCTATGTAGAAGGTCGTGTGAGTACGGCTTCAAGAGCAGACGACTCTTCGTGGAGATTTGTAGTTCAAGATAACGGAAATTTTTATATATCCGATGAGTATCTCTCGCCTGACACCACTCCTGAGTTCTCACATTCCGTAGAGGCACTAGATGTGCAGTGGTATGATTATAATCCTACCGTGGCACCAGTGAGTAATGGTTTCGTTACGGTAGGTTCAGCGGCAACACCTGATTTTGATAATATTACGGGCTTAGGTGTGCATCAGCAATTTAAAGATGGCGCAGATAACCTCGGTTATAACCATGGGTTTAGATCATTTACAGCCTCGGGTGTGATCAATGGATCTGATGCGCCATGGGCTGCAACGAATTCTGTAAGTTGGTCCAACACAGATAACGCTACCAATACTGGATCAT
>DOEU01000126.1:7539-9963 GCA_003532555.1 Verrucomicrobiota bacterium
CCAGATGTTGTAGAAGGAATTACTGCTGGAACACCAATATATGGCGCATCATACGGTTCTGCACGTTATATTACTAATAGCGTTAATTTTGGTGCTGCTTTTGATTGGGGCGTGTACCCAAATAACAATGGTGGTGCTAGATTACGTTTGAATAAGCCTGATGGTGGCATCGCCAGCGGCACAAACGTTCATAGTGGCGTGACAGCAGGATACAACCTCTTTATGTTCCCTCTAGAAGGATTCACTGAAAATGATGCGGATATTTCAATTCAGACTTGGTCGAATCAGGGTCCCGGTGGGCAAAATATGTCAGACGGAGAAATTCGTTTTGTTGTTGCTAAGAATTACAGTGGCGGAACGAACTGGGCTATCTCATCACCAATTACCCATACAGTGGGTACGAATCAATTTCAGACGGTCAACACTTTAACCAATTACCAAGCGCTATCTTGGTACAACTACGCACCAGCTAATTCATGGGGCGTCGGAAGTGTCGGAACCCAAGTGGCTTCACCAATGCCTGGCGATGCAATTCTAGCAGGATTCAGACTTTCTGCGTCTGGAATAAGCACTAATAATTCGCAAGCATCTGTATTTGGTGCCCGTTCGTTTAGCTTAACAGGTAGAGCATGGAATGAGTATGACAATGATAATTTAGTTGTGGACGCGGATCCTCAAACTAGTTGGAATGAAACCGGTAATAATGGGGTTCAATTTGAGCTGGGAAGCTTTGCCTTCAGTGATGATATTCCAATCGTTCAGGAATCGGCAATCATTGGTGACGGCCTTGGCAATGACTTTAATGGTCAAAAAGAGACAAATTGGTGGACGGGTGCTGCTGTATATGGAGGATTTGTGGCAGATGGTGCCTATTCTCCACCAGTACAAGGATATGATTATGCAAGTAATCTAGAATCAAATTACAATAGTGCTGCATTAAGTGTTGCAGGCACATCAGGTGGTGATGGATTTAAAATCCAATGGAATGGTCCATGGCAATCGAATGTAGGCTCTATTCCAGAATTAGATTATACGAACGGTCGTTATGAAGCAGGTGATAAAGCGACTGCTTTATTTGTCTGGAAAAGTGATGACTTCCTTGGTGGTTCTGATGGATCTACTTATGAGATGACAGCTGCAAACGATGTGATCAAAGCAACGGTTTCCTACGAAGACCGTGATGTTGTATTAGGGTCAGGTAATGTTCGTTTCGTGATCAAGGAGAATGATCAATATTACATATCATACGTGGTGTCTAACTTTACTGATGAAGCGAGTAATATAGAATTAGTTCGTCAGGGCACAACTACAGCATGGTTCCCATATGATCCTGTTACAGATGTCGCAAGTGTGGATACTTCGACTAATGCGACGCAAGCTGCATTAGATTTAACGGATGTCCAAGCCTTCGGAGTTTGGTTAGAAGCAACTGTTGCTACAAATACAGGTTACCGCTTATATCCAAGAATTGGTGTAGATAGATTCCAGGCTGGAGCTATTGTAAATACACCTACTGCTTCTTCAATAAAGCAAGCTTGGTTAGATGCATATGGTTCAGGTATGAGCGGTGCTACTGCAGATGGTGATGATCCTGATGGAGATGGTGTTGTAAACATTTTTGAGTATGCATTTGGCGGTGATCCAACAGACGACACAAGTACAGGTAATCAACCTGCTCATGGTGTAGTTGCTGGGGACGGTGGCGCTAGCATTCTGGAGGTGATTTACTATGAGCGTACGGATGCAAGCTCGCGTGGTTTATCTACATCACTGAAGGAAACTGCGAACTTGGTCTTTGATGACTTCACTAACGCAACAGTTACTGTAGTTGGAACCGGTAGTGGGCCATCTGGGTTCAATGCCGTAACCAACCATGTGCCTGTTGATGATGATGAGAAGTTCATTAGAGTAGACGTAAATTACTCTGCAGAATAACTTTAGGGAGTGCTCATAAACTAAGAAAACGCCTCGACAAACGGGGCGTTTTTTATTAAAATATTAATGTTTGGAGGAGTGTATGAGACACCTATTATGTACTGTTATAACTGTTGCCTTTGTTTCGAATTCTTTTGGTCTAACGGTTAACATAGACTCAAATAATCGACTGCAAAAAATGGAGGGGTTTGGTGCATCAGGCGCCTTTGGTGAGCAGAGTTTGCGTCTGCATAATGATTTTGAGGAAATCGTTGAGGTAGCATTTAACGATCTTGGCCTAGATCTTTATAGGGTACAAAATAGATATAATCATTTAGGTACAAATCCTCCTTGGCAACAGGGTTGGTTGGGATCTAAAGAAATTCTTGCAGAGGCTGAATCGGTCACGGGTAGAGATATAAAAGTTCTGATGACGGCATGGGGACCCCCTGCAAATCTTAAGAGTAATAATTCTATATCAAATGGAGGTACGCTGGCTATGAGTGGCGG
>DOEU01000126.1:10279-10494 GCA_003532555.1 Verrucomicrobiota bacterium
GTACGCTGGCTATGAGTGGCGGGTCTTATCGATACGATGATTATGCTCAGTGGTGGTTAGACGGGTTTAATTATTATAATAACAATGGTGTAGAAGTTGATTATATTAGCATTCAAAATGAGCCGCAGTATCAGGCAACGTGGGCTTCATGTATTTTGAACCCTACCGAGAGCAATGGCAATGCAGGCTATGATAAAGCCTTTGAAACTGTTTGG
>DOEU01000034.1 GCA_003532555.1 Verrucomicrobiota bacterium
GAAGTGAAGCGAGATGGAGCGGTTTACCATCAAAGGTTTGAAGAGGGAGTTGAAACAACGGAATTAGTAGAGATTGGGAATACCAACGAAACCGGGACAACGATTACTTTTATGCCGGACCATAAAATCTTCGCACATGAGGGGGGATTCCAATGGGATATTTTGTCGGCACGGTTACGCGAGTTAGCTTTTTTGAATCGCGGAGTTTCGATTATCTTGAAAGAAGATGCAACGGGACGAGTGGAAGAGTTTAAGTACGAGGGAGGGATTAAAGAGTTTATCTCGCACTTGAATAAGAACAAATCTCCAATGCATCCAGAAGTTATCTATTTCGAGCAAGAACGAGATGATGTGGTGGTTGAGATTGCGATGCAGTACTCAGACGCATTCAATGAAACGCTTTTTTCGTTTGCGAATAACATTAATACGATTGAGGGAGGGACGCATTTGTCGGGATTTCGGTCGGCACTGACGCGAACCGTGAATTCGTACGCTAAGTCGAATAAGTTAATTAAAGATGAAAAGCAGTCGATGAGCGGGGAAGATATACGTGAAGGATTGACGGCTGTGATTAGCGTAAAAATCCCGGACCCACAGTTTGAAGGGCAGACAAAAACTAAACTTGGAAATGGAGAGGTTGAAGGAATTGTTCAGCAGATTGTTAATGATGAGCTGGGGAGTTGCTTTGAAGAAAACCCATCGATTGCGCGAACGGTTATTGATAAAGCTGTAGTGGCAGCACGGGCACGTCTGGCAGCGCGAAAAGCTAGAGATTTAGCAAGGCGTAAGGGCGCGCTTGAAAGCGGAGGCCTGCCGGGTAAGTTGGCAGATTGTTCTAGTCGCGAGCCTGAGAGGACGGAGCTCTACATTGTGGAAGGGGATTCTGCGGGCGGCTCAGCAAAGCAGGGACGGGATCGTGAATTCCAAGCAATCCTGCCTGTAAAGGGTAAAGTAATCAATGTAGAGAAGGCACGGTTGGATAAGGTGCTTGCTAATGAAGAAATTCGCACGATGATTACTGCGATCGGCACAGGTATTGGGTTGGATGATTTTAATCTCGAGAAAGCGCGGTACCATAAAATAATCATAATGACTGATGCCGATGTCGATGGGGCACATATTAGGACGTTATTATTAACTTTCTTTTACAGGCAGATGCGCCAGTTAATTGAAAATGGATTTATCTACATTGCACAACCACCTTTGTACAAAGTAACTCGTCGGAAACGGGAAGAGTATGTAGAATCCGATGCTCATTTAACTCAAATCTTGCTCGATCTCGGGGCGGATGGGTTATTGTTGGAAGATGCGGCAGGGAACTCACTGAAGAATACGGGTGAATTGCGCGTTTTACTGGAGCATCTTGTCGAAATAGAAGGGTTGGCTGATCTCTTACGTCGTCGCGGAATATTACTGGATACATATATTCGTGAACAAGATACAGAAAGTGGCGCATTTCCGAGGTATGTGGCATATCTCAACAAGCCAGGGGATGAGCCGGATGTTCGCTTTGCATTAGACGATCACCAGTTGAAAGCGATATTTGAGAATACGGATTTACCAGAGCGTCATGATGAGATCTTTTCGGCAAAGCCGTTACAAGAGGCGGTACAACGGTTGGAAGAGGATGGTTTCTCGGTCGATCAACTGTTGGGAGATGAAACAGTACGCTTCCAATTGGATGATAAAGGAACCAAAATTGAAATTTCGGGGTTAATGGATCTATTGCAAGCAGTGCGTGCGCTAGGACGAAAAGGAATGAATATCCAGCGCTATAAAGGATTAGGAGAAATGAATCCTGGTCAACTATGGGAAACCACCCTTAATCCAGAAAACCGAAGAATGACAAAAGTAATTTTGGAAGATGCGGTAAAGGCGGACGAAATGTTCACCATCTTGATGGGTGATGAAGTAGAACCCCGGCGTGAGTTTATTCAAAATAATGCGCTGCATGTAACGAATCTAGACATCTAAGGACTGTGAATGAGTGAAGTAAGCCAAGAACGAGTTGATTTAATCAATATTGAAGATGAAATGCAGCGTGCCTATATCGACTATTCGATGTCGGTGATTGTAGGACGCGCCTTGCCGGACGCACGTGATGGGTTAAAGCCTGGGAATCGCCGGATTTTGTATGCGATGAAAGAGCGAGGTTGGACACATAGCAAGGCTTATGTGAAGTGTGCGAAAGTAGTTGGTGAAGTGATTGGTAACTATCACCCCCATGGAGATACGGCAGTATACGATACGATTGTTCGGATGGCGCAGGATTTTGCGATGCGGGGGATGTTAATTGATGGCCAAGGAAACTTCGGTTCAATCGATGGTGATCGCGCGGCAGCGTATCGTTATACTGAGTGTCGGTTGCGTCCGTTGGCAGAAGAGCTGCTGGCAGATATTGATAAGAACACTGTTGATATGCGCCCCAACTTCGATGAGTCATTGATGGAGCCCGCGGTATTACCTGCTCGTGTTCCTAATTTACTTGTGAATGGTTCCACAGGAATCGCGGTGGGGATGGCCACCAACATTCCTCCTCATAATTTAAGCGAAGTCATCGATGGTACGATTGCGCTGATTGATGACCCTGATATTTCTGTGGAAGCGTTGTGTGAACACATTAAGGGGCCGGACTTCCCGACGGGGGGTACAGTGTATGGATTAAACGCTGTTCGAGATCTTTACATGACAGGTCGTGGTAAGATTAAGATGCGCGGCAAGGCAATCATTGAAGAAGAAGATAGCGGCAAAGCGCGCATCATAATTCATGAAATTCCATATGCACTAAACAAAACCCTTTTAATTCAGAAAATGGTTCAGCTCGTTCGTGACAAAAAATTGGAAGGCATTTCTGATATCCGAGATGAGTCAGGCAAAGAAGGCATTCGCTTGGTACTGGAGTTGAAGCGGTCTGCAGTTCCCAATGTGCTATTGAACAACCTGTTTAAATTTACACAGTTGGGATCAACGTTTGGTGCGATTATGCTGGCGATTGATAAAGGCAAACCTCGGGTGATGAACTTGAAAGAGGTTTTACATTGCTTCGTAACACATCGATTTGAAGTGATTACGCGCCGGACGCAGTTTGAGTTGGATAAAGCTCAGGCACGGGCTCACATCTTAGAAGGCCTATTGCTTGCCATGGATAACATGGATGAGGTGGTTCGCATTATTCGTGATTCGAAAGACCGAGAAGAGGCGCAAAATCGCTTAATTGAAATGTTTAGTTTTACGGAAACGCAGGCAAAAGCAATTTTGGATATGCGTCTCTATCAACTCACAGGGCTAGAACGCGGCAAGGTTGAGGCAGAGTATGCTGAGCTGCAAAAGTTAATGGAATATCTGGAAGATTTACTCGCACATCCAGAAAAAATCTATGCGGTTATGAAAGAAGATTTGAGTGAGATTCGGGCTAAATATGGTGAAACCCGTCGGACAGAACTTTCGATTGATGAAGGTGAGATAGATATTGAGGATCTGATCGCAGATGAACCATGTGTGATTACTCTCTCTAGTACAGGTTATATTAAGCGCGTTCCAACCGATACCTATCGCCAACAGCGGCGAGGCGGAAAAGGGGTTATGGGCATGAACACCAAAGACGAGGATTTCGTTGAACATGTTTTTACGGCCTCCACCCATGATTATTTGCTTTGCTTTACTGAGGCAGGACGAATGTATTGGCTGAAAGCCTACCGCGTGCCGGAGGGTTCTCGACAGAGTCGCGGGCGTTCGTTAGCGAATGTATTGCAGATGGCCCAAGATGAAAAATTGGCAGCAATTATTTGTGTGCGTGACTTGGATGATGATCAACACCAGCTTTTGATGGCGACCCAAAAAGGGGTTGTGAAAAAGACGGTTCTATCCGCCTACAAGAACGTGCGTGTTGCAGGAATTAATGCGATCAAGATTGATGAAGATGATCAGCTCATTGGGGTTGTTTTAACCGATGGCGATAACGATGTGATGTTAAGTATGCGTAATGGCAAGTCCATTCGTTTCCATGAGAGGGGCGCTCGTTCCATGGGCCGAGTCTCTCGCGGAGTTCGTGGTGTTAGGCTTGAGGGCGATGATCGAGTGGTCTCAATCGATATCGTTGATACACAGGCAAGTATGATGGCAATTACCGAGAATGGCTACGGGAAGCGGACGAGCTTTGATGAATACCGCACACAGAGTCGTGGCGGGAAAGGGATTATCAGCATTCAAACATCCGAAAGAAATGGAATTGTGGTGAGTGCACATGCGGTAACCGATGAAAATCGTTTGATGTTGATCACTGATGGGGGCCAGATGATTTGTATTGGTGCCAGTGATCTTCGCGTAATCGGCAGGAATACCCAAGGCGTTCGTCTCTTCAATCTCAAGGATGGAGATAAGCTTGTTTCAGCAGCAGTTCTCGCTCCAGAGGACATTGAAGAGTCGCTTGTATCGGGGGATTCTAAAGTAAGCGAGGAGCAGGCCTCGGAAAGTTCAGATGAAAAGACTGCTTCGGATGAGTCGGAAGCTACAGATTAACCGTAGCTTTCTTCGTAATCTTCCATAGAGGCGCGAACTACTTTGAGAGCGTGATCACGACCGTAAGTATCAGTTATTTTAACATCCCGTTCGTGACCAGGTACGCGCTTATAGGATTCAAAATAATGGCGCAAACGCTCTAGAAGGGCGGATGACATTTCAGAGATGTCTGTAGCATGTTTCCAGAATTCATCGTTATGAAGTATGGCAATAATTTTGTCGTCAGCTTCTCCCTTATCGACCATTTGTAGACCTCCGATCACGCGTGCGGTTAAAATTACTTCGGAGCGATTAATAGGACGCTCTGTAACCACACAAATATCAAGAGGGTCTCCATCACCTCGCTTGGCTTTTGGAGATAGCTTCGTAACACTAGATCCGCAGTAGGTTTGAGGGATAAACCCATAAAGCATAGGAGTAAGCGATGAGGTGAGCTGGGGACGATCAACACGGAGGTATCCAGTTGATTTATCTACCTCGTACTTTACCGAGCAAAGAGGGGTCATCTCGATGAAAGCGTTAACCACTTCTGGAGCATTTTCCCCAGCCTCTAGTCCGTGCCAGGGGTGTGGACGCCAGCGATAAAATGATTTTGGAAAAGAAGCCATATTGTGTCCTATTTATTATTTATGATTCGCGAACCATATTCGCACCAAGCTGGGTAAGTCGATCTTCAATTGCTTCATATCCACGATCAATAACATCTGCATTTTTTATGAGGCTTTCTCCGCTGGCACAGCATGCGGCAATTAGCATGGCCATTCCGGCTCGTATATCCGGACTGGTTAAGGTACTGCCTCGCAGTTGGGTGGGACCAACGACGACAACACGATGTGGATCGCAAGGGATAATATTGGCGCCCATACTCATGAGATGGTCGACGAAGTACATGCGGCTCTCAAACATTTTTTCAAAGAAGAGGGTGGTGCCTTTGGTTTGCGTGGCGAGGACAATAGCAACACTCATTAGGTCGGATGGGAAGGCGGGCCAAATACCGTCTTCAATTTTAGGGGTATCGTTCCCAATATCACCTTGGATGGTTCGACCGATCTGTTGGGGTAGATGTAGGGTTCCGGTTTCATCAACCCGCCATTTCACACCGAGGCGTGCATAGGTGCGTTGCATAATGTTTAAGACGAGGGGGTCGCCGGCATGGGGGATGGTGAGTTCACCTCCAGTTGAAACAGCGGCGGCAATGAAGCTCCCGATTTCGATGTAGTCGGGCTGAACTCGATGGGTTGTACCGTGTAGTGAAGCAACGCCTTCGACATGAATCCGATTCGTGCCAATTCCGCTGATGGAGGCTCCCATAGCATTAAGTAGATTTGCTAGGTCCTGCACGTGTGGTTCGCAGGCGGCATTGTAGATGATGGTTTCTCCTTCTGCTAGTGTAGCTGCCATTAAGATATTTTCAGTGGCAGTGACGCTGGCTTCATCTAATACAATTTCTGCGCCAGTGAGGCGGGTACTTGAAAATTGATAGGCATGGTTGATTTCGATATCGATGCCAAGCGCAGTGAGTCCATGAAGGTGGGTATCGAGGCGACGGCGTCCGATCACATCACCTCCCGGAGGATGAATGGTGGCGCTGCCGTAGCGGGCGGTTAGAGGACCGGCCATGAGGATGGAAGTTCGAACGCGCGCGCAGAGTTCGGCATCGAGCTCGGTTTGTTGAATGGCGGCGGCATGGAGAGTAAGGGCATGATCATTTCTCTCAATATGAACTCCGAGTGCTTCGAGTAATTCGAGCATTACCATAACATCTTTAATGAGGGGGATGTTTTCTAGGGTGATCGGTTGGTCTGTTAGCAAGGAGGCGGCAAGCATGGGCAAAACCGCA
>DOEU01000125.1:0-3822 GCA_003532555.1 Verrucomicrobiota bacterium
ATGCTTTATATGATGGCTTTTATGGGTTCGATGTTGGGATTGGCCATGTCGAATCATCTGTTGTTGCTCTTTATCTTTTGGGAGCTGACGAGTTTTACATCGTATTTATTAATTGGATATAACCATGAAAGTCAGGCGGCGCGTGATGCGGCACTGCAAGCGATGTTAGTAACGGTAAGCGGCGGGCTCGCATTGATGGCAGGAGTCATCCTGATGGCGGATGCGGCGGGAACGTGGTATTTGTCTGAGTTGGTGAATCGAGGCGAACTGCTCCGGGCGCATGAGCAGTATATTCCAATCTTGATATTGGTGGCTCTGGGCGCGTTTACGAAGTCGGCACAATTCCCCTTTCATTTTTGGTTGCCCGGTGCGATGCAGGCGCCGACCCCGGCGAGTGCATACTTGCATTCGTCAACGATGGTGAAGGCGGGGGTTTATCTTTTAGCGCGACTCTCTCCTGCGTTGGGTCATACACCTGAGTGGAGCGGTTTATTGATGACGGTGGGCGGTATTACGTTTGTGGCGGGTGCAGTGATGGCCGCCGGACAACATATCCTGAAGCGCCTTTTGGCATACACGACCGTATCTGCATTGGGCGCGATGGTGATGCTGATTGGAATCGGCTCGAAATATACGATTAAGGCAATGGTCGTGTTTTTGCTTGCCCATGCGTTTTATAAAGCAGCTTTGTTTATGGTCGCCGGTTCGCTAACGCATGAGACGGGTGAAAAGTCGATCGATAGACTGGGTGGCTTGCGGCGCGTGATGCCATTCACATTTGTGGGGGCGATGGTGGCGGGTCTTTCAATGGGTGGGGTTCCTCCTTTGTTTGGTTTTGTGGCGAAAGAAGTTTGGTTGCATTCATTAAGTTCAGTGGCGGGGTTGACGATCGCAACGGTTGTGGGCGGGGCTGCGTATGTAGTTGTGGGGCTTTCGGTTGGATGGAAGCCTTTTGTAGGAACGGCTCCGGAGGGGCAACGCGCTCATGAGGTGCCATGGTTGATGCGATTAGGACCCATTGTGTTGGGCATCGGCTCGATTTTAATGGCGGTTTTTTGCGGCATGATCGGGACCAGTTTAGTGCAACCAGCTGCGATGGCTATTTATGGCAAAGCTTTTTCGGTGGAACTTCATCTTTGGGAAGGCTTCAATCGCTATCTCTATATTAGCTTGGCAACGTTGGCGTTGGGGATCGGCGCATTTCGAGCTCGGCCTCTGTTCTTGAAGGCTGCAAAGACGCTTTCGGTGCTTTCACCGTTTGGCGCTGATGCGGGATACAAGCGCGGGTTGACAGGAATTCTAAGTCTAGCAACGTGGTTAACGCAACGATTACAGACGGGGCTTTTACGCGATTATATCCGAGTTGTGATATTATTTACCGTTGCGCTAGTGGGAGTGACTTTTTGGCGGAGTGGAATGGTATTCACGGGAGCGGTTGCAGCATGGCAACCACAAGTGGTTTTACTAGCAGGCATCATGGCGGTTGCGGCGCTAGCGGCAATTTTTGCGAAGTCCCGGTTGGGATCGATTTTGTGCTTGGGCATTGTGGGCTATGGCGTAGCGATGCTCTTTTCGTTTTATAGTGCACCTGACTTGGCCATGACTCAGCTAGTGATTGAATCATTGACGGTGATTCTAATTGCGCTGGCTTTTTATCATTTACCACACAAGCAGCGTGCATCGACGCCTGCAACGCGCTGGACGGATGGATTGATCGCCACTTTATTCGGTGGGGTGATGATGATGTTGGTGATGGCGGCGATTCATGTGGAACACGTGACGCCTGTATCGGATTTTTTCCTAAAAAATAGTTATCCCGAGGCGCATGGCCGCAATGTCGTGAATGTGATTCTGGTTGATTTTCGTGCATTAGATACGTTGGGTGAAATTACGGTATTAACAGTTGCCGCACTGGGTGGACTGGCTCTATTGAAGTTGCGTCCGAAAAAGAAAAAGGAGTCCTCATGACCTCTTTAATTCTTCGTACAGCCACGCGCTATCTCTTTGTTCCGTTAATGATTTTTTCGATCTA
This sequence comes from Verrucomicrobiota bacterium, assembly GCA_003532555.1. GTDB lineage: Bacteria > Verrucomicrobiota > Kiritimatiellia > Kiritimatiellales > Pontiellaceae > Pontiella. Next base: position 2,033 of record DOEU01000125.1, read on the forward strand.
TCTTTTGTTGCGAGGACACCATTTGCCGGGCGGTGGTTTTGTGGGGGGGCTTATGGCTGGTGCAGCATACGCTCTTTATGCATTGGCGTTTGACGTAGCTTCAGCCCGTAAGAAATTACGAGCTGAACCAGTTTCATTGGCAGTAGCGGGATTGACTATAGCATGTCTAAGTGGAGTCCCCGCGTTGTTGTATGGAGAGGCATTTTTGACAGGCATTTGGTGGGAAATCCCGCTGTTATTTGGAGCTGTATTCGATTTAGGAACGCCGTTAATTTTTGATATTGGCGTCTATTTTGTCGTATGGGGTATTTTGCTTACGTTGGTTTTTTCATTAGGGGAGGAGCCCTAATGGATTGGGTCTTGGCTATGCTTATTGGCCTGCTCTATGGCAGTGGGCTGTTTCTAATGATGCGTCGAACGTTGGTTCAGTTGGTGATTGGATTAGGCTTGTTGAGTCATGGAGCCAATTTGCTTATTTTTATTGCAGGGGGATATGGGCGTGGTGCAGCACCGATTCTTGAAGGGGGTAAAAAGACTTTTGCGGCTGTGCCAGCCGACCCGCTTCCCCAAGCCCTAATTCTAACCGCGATTGTGATTAGTTTCGCGGTCACTGCTTTCGCGCTTACGCTTTTTTTGCGCACGGTTAAATCAACCGGAACGGATGATGTGGATGCAATGCTGGAGGATAACGCATGAATGTGATTCCGGCTTTGCCGATTTTGGTTCCGTTGCTCGGCGCGTTGGTGGCGTTGATTGGTCGTCGTTCTTTGGTATGGCAGAAGGTAGTGGGGATTCTTACTTCGTTTCTGATGGTGGGCGTCTCGGCGCTAATGGTTTTGAAGGTGGCAGATGGAACGGCTCCCTTGGTATTGCATACCGGAGGCTGGGCTGCTCCATATGGGATCACGCTGGTGGTAGATATGTTAGCAGCGGCGATGCTGTTGCTTAGTGCGATTCTTGCGGCAGCGGTGGCGGTGTATGCGTGTGGGGATTTAGATAATGATCGCTTCCGATTTGGATTTGTTCCGCTGACGCTTATTATGATGATGGGCGTGAATGGGGCCTTTGTAGCGGGGGATGTGTTCAATCTCTACGTTTGGTTTGAGGTCTTGTTGAGTGCGTCGTTTGTTCTCTTGGCATTAGGTGGCGAACGAAAGCAGATGGAAGGGTCGGTCAAGTATGTGGCCTTGAACCTAATTTCTTCAGCCCTGTTTTTAGCGGGGATCGGTATTTTATATGGCATAGCTGGTACGCTTAATATGGCGCAACTCGCGCAAGTGGTAGGTGCAGGCGGATCGGGTGGCAGCGCGATGCTAAGCGCAGCACTTTTCTTGGCAGGGTTTGGTATTAAAGCGGGTATTTTTCCGCTCTATTTCTGGTTGCCAGCGAGCTACCCAGCACCTCCAGCATCGGTTTCCGCCATCTTCTCAGGGTTACTAACGAAGGTGGGTGTTTACGCGCTGATGCGAGTTTTCACGCTGATCTTTGTCGATGATGTTGCCTTTACGCATGGGTTGCTGTTGGTGCTGGCCAGCTTAACGATGATTACCGGTGTTTTTGGCGCTGCTTCAAAGTTTGAAATTCGAGCGATCCTCTCATTTCATATTATTAGTCAGATTGGCTATATGATCATGGGATTGGCTTTGTTTACACAGTTGGCGTTGGCCGGCACAGTCTTCTATTTGATTCATCATATGATCGTAAAGACCAATCTCTTTTTGGTGGGAGGGGCAATTCTACACCTGAAAGGGTCGTCGCATCTGAAGCATATCGGCGGGCTTTACAAAGAA
>DOEU01000125.1:4133-7055 GCA_003532555.1 Verrucomicrobiota bacterium
CGGGCTTTACAAAGAACGTCCGCTTCTCTCTATTTTATTCCTGATTCCGGCGATGTCCTTAGCGGGGATTCCGCCGCTTTCTGGATTCTTTGCAAAATTTATTTTGATTGTAGCAGCTCTGCGAGCTGAGCAGTGGTTGGTTTGTGGTATAGGGCTTTTTGTGGGTTTATTGACGCTCTATTCGATGACTAAGATTTGGGCAAATGGATTTTGGGCAACGCAACCAGAGGAGACTCCATCGGTAGAACCTATATCGTCGGCTAAGTTGTTTGCATTAATTTTTCCGATTTCGGTGCTGGCGATTATTACGATCTGTGTGGGTCTGGGTGCAATGGCTGTGTTTGAGTTTTCGGATCGAGCGGCGGTTCAATTATTGGATCGATCGTTTTATATAGAACACGTATTGAATGGGGGGGTAAATTGAGCGAAGCACAATTAAAGCGTTCGCCTTTTTCGTTGCGTATCCTTCGTTCGATTGGGTTTATCTTTTTCTTCCTTAAAGAGCTGTTAATCTCATCGGTTCGAGTAGCAGTGGATGTGATTAAACCCACGATCGTATTTCAGCCCGGAGTGATTGCATTTCCTTTGCGTGCTTCAAGCGATATGGAAATCACCTTGCTTGCCAATGTGATTTCCTTGACCCCTGGGACGTTGAGTTTGGATGTTTCTGAGGATCGAAAGACTCTTTATATTCATGCCATGTATGCGGCAGACCCGGAGGCAGTGCGAGAAGAGATTCGCGAAGGATTAGAAAAACGGCTACTGGAGGCGGTGCGATAATATGATAGAGCTTGCGATAGATACTACTATGATGGTTTTGATGGCTTCATTGATTCCTGCTCTCATACGGGTTATCAAGGGACCGTCGTTGCCAGATCGAGTCATTGCGTTGGATGTTGCTGCCTCCATTGTGGTTGCGATTATTCTGGTGCATAGCATTCGAAGTGGATCGCTCTATTATCTGACTGCGGCCACGGTGGTGGCGTTGGTTGCCTTTTTGGGCACGGTGGCCCTTGCTTTGTATATTCGGCGGGGAGGAGCGTCCTAATGCGTGAGGTGCTTATCTGCTTCTTTCTCCTTTTTGGTGCGGCGATGACTTTGGTTGCAGCGATTGGATGTTTGCGTCTGCCTGATCTTTACACTCGGATGCATGCAGCCACCAAGAGCGGTACCGTGGGCATCATGGGCATCGTGATCGCTATGATGATTCATGTCGGCGATGCTTCGGTTGGGTTTCGAGGTATTTTAGTGATTCTCTTCTTCTTACTTACCGCACCCGTGGCAGCTCATATGATTGGTCGTGCCGCGTATCGATCGGGCGTTCCACTCTGCGGGAAAACCTGCGTTGATGAGTGGAGAAAACAAGAGCTTGACTCTGAAGAGTAATTTAAGTTTTTTATTTTGTTAGAAGGTCCCGTCCCTATCTTAAATTAAAATTAACCTATTAATTTATTATTCGCGCTTTACTTAATTTATGAGAGAAGGGCTTGAGGATAAAAATGTAGTTATTCTGTTGGTAGTCCAGCTTGGAGTTTTTTCACGAGCATTTCGGAGCCGGCTCCACAGGAGATGACGGAGCGCATGGCGTCTTCAACAGGTACATCGACAGGATGCACATATTTTTCCGGAATGTGGTAGATGAATCCGGAGGTCGGATTGGGACCAGTAGGAACAAAAACGGAGACTGTGCCATTACCGTGGCGATCAGTGACAAATGCGGTGACCATGGTTTCGTTCTGAAAGATCTGTACGAGCGCAACCGAGGAGAAAGGGGATTGCTTTCGGCCAAAGAATTGATTCACGGTCTCTTTAACCATTTTATAACCGGGTGCTCTGCTGAGGAGACCGCCTTCTAGGCTACTGTAGAGCATCTGACCGAGTCGGGTGCGAATGAAAAGACCTACAAGGAAGCAGCCGCCTAAGATAACGAAAATAACAATCAGAGTGGCGATGAGTTCATCATAGCGATTAGAGAGAAGTGGAATCGTACGAACGACCAAATCGGTGAGGGGGTTGATGCCACTGCTAACAACGCCAAAGAGCCAGCGAAAGGCGAAGATGAGAATGGTGATAGGTAAGATGACGATTACGCCACCTAAGAGTGTGGTCTTTAAAAAGTTTTTTGTCCGTTGAAACATCGTGCCTGATCCTTTCGATTTGCTTACTATGCACCTAATTGGTGTATTCGTAAATAGGGAATCGATAGATGAAAATTGGATTGAATGAAAAGATAGTGGAGGTGCCGGAGCGTTCGACGCTGATGGAGGTTCGTAGTCTTTACAGAGCTGCGGCAGATGTCTGGATTTTGAATGGTGCGATGGTGATGGAGGATACACCTCTTTTTGAGGGGGATGAGGTGATGTTGATCGAGCGGGGTGTGGTTCCTCCGAGGGCAGAGCTGGAGTCGGTGATGGCGGCACGGCATACGCCGGGGGTTCATGCGCAGATGAAGGCGGCTACAGTTGGAATTGCTGGATTGGGCGGGTTGGGGTCTTCCGTGGCCGTTGCCTTAGCGCGGATGGGTGTGGGACGGTTGGTTTTGGTGGATTTTGATGTTGTGGAGCCGAGCAATTTAAATCGGCAACAATATTTTGTGGATCAGCTTGGTCAGTCGAAAGCGGTGGCATTGGGTGAAAATTTAAAACGCATTAATCCCTATGTGAAGATGGAGCTACATGTTGAGCGAATTATGCCTGAGAATATCGCTTCTTTCTTTGAGGATGTGGATGTGTTGGTGGAGGCATTTGATCGCCCCGATCAAAAAGCGATGTTGATGCAGTATGGTGGTTCGTGTCCGTTGGTGACGGCATCGGGATTGGCGGGCTATGGTTCGGGTGAATCGATTGGGGTTCGAAAGATGGGGGATCGAGTCTATGTGGTGGGAGATTTAAAGACAGCAGCAGCACCGGGTTGTGGCTTGAT
>DOEU01000052.1 GCA_003532555.1 Verrucomicrobiota bacterium
GCAGGGATCCCTTTTTATTCCAATAGTTCAAATCCAGATCGAATAGAAATAAGTAATATGACTACTCAATCTGTATTCATTGACTCAATATATTTGACTGATCAAGAGCCTCTCAACTACGTATCAGATTTTGATGGAGACTCTTTACCCGATTGGTGGGAAAAAAAATATTTTGGCACTATTACAAGCGCAAATTCGAATGAAGTAAATATTAACTCATATCGAGCAGGACTAGCTCCTGACGAAGTTTTTTCTCTTACTGGATTTCCACCAGATTGGTTAAGTCAGCCTAGTAGAATATATTCTATATATTCGACAACGAATCTTTTAGAAAATTTTACACTCATGACCAACCAACTCTATGGCAGTCCGGACTTTGATGAGATTTTACAAGAAGATTCTATTTCAACCTTTTATAGGGTACATGTTGATCTTGATTTTTGAAGAAACTAATAGGTCGTATTGTGCAATCTTTTGGGCGGTTTTTGATATTAGGAATACGAATGGGAATAGTTACAATTGAATTATTAATAGCTTAGAGTTTTAAGAGAATATATGAATGATAACGAAACAATACTTACTTCTGGTTCAGAATCTAGAAGTGCCTTGCGATCTGTAGCATTTAAAGATGTGATACTTGAGGATTCTTTTTGGCTCCCCCGCTTAAAAACCCAGAAAAATACAACGCTGCCTTTTGCTTTAGAGAAAACAAAGATTGCAGTTGAGAATCTTAAAAAATGTGGATCTTATTTAAGGGGTAATAGTTCAGATCTGCCTTTTCCTCATCGATTTCTATCATCTGATTTATACAAGGTTATGGAGGGTGCTGCTTATCTTCTAATGATTGAAAAAGATCAAGAGTTAGAAGAGAAAATGGATGAGATAATTTCTACTATCGAAAGAGCCCAAAAAGACGATGGATATTTATATGTTGCTCATATCTGTAATATTGCAGTCGAACAAGAGATGGGTAATCAACCCTATTCATATGTGCTTCATAGTCATGAACTTTATAATTTAGGGCATCTATATGAAGCTGCAGTTGCTTATTATTTAGCAACCGGAAAACGAAGCTGGTTAAATATAGCAGAAAAAAGTGCAAAACATGTCAATGATGTTTTTTTTAAGGGACATGTAAATTACAATGACGGAATACCTGTAAATCAAGCCCCTGGTCATCAAGAAATAGAAATAGGTCTCTGTAAATTATACGATGTGACGGGCAAAAATCTTTATTTAGAGATGGCACGCCGATTCTTGGACATTCGCGGTGTGAGCTTTAAATTAGATGAAAATGGGACGGGAGTAATGTCACCTGAATATGCCCAACAGCATAAGCCTGTTATCAAGCAAGAAGAAGCTGTAGGTCATGCCGTTCGAGCGGGTTATATGTATGCTGCAATGGCTGATGTTGGAGTATTAATGCAGGATGATGTTTATGATGCAGTATTGAATAAGATTTGGACAAATCTAACTGATACTAAAATGCATATTACAGGAGGCCTTGGAGCGATTCATGGTATTGAGGGATTTGGTAAACCTTATGATTTGCCGAATAAAAATGCATACAATGAAACCTGCGCAGCAATTGCGAATGTATTATTTAACTACCGAATGTTTTTGAGGCATAAAGATGCTAAATATTTCGATGTTGCTGAAATTGCACTCCTAAATAATGCCCTCGCAGGAGTAAATTTAGCGGGAGATAGATTTTTCTATGTGAATCCATTAGAAGCCGATGGAATAAAATTATTTAATCACGGGAATGCAGGGCGTGCACCTTGGTTTGATTGCGCATGTTGCCCCTCAAATATAGCTCGAATAATGCCGCAAGTTGGTGGGTACATGTATGCAACTGATGATGATGATATCTATTGCTTGCTTTATGCAAGTAATACCGTTCGTATTAATTTGGAGAATAGAAAAATTAACTTACGCCAGGAGACAGAGTATCCTTTTGATGGAAAAATAAGATTAAGAGTATCTCTGAATGAGGCTTCAGAATTTGGTATTAGATTGCGAATACCTACGTGGATAGAAGATCAATTCTTGCCTGGGAATTTATATTCTTATTGTAATAAAAGTGAATCTAAATGGGGTATTAGCCTGAATGGAGAAGAATTATATGCTGATTTAGAAAAAGGATTTGCAGTAGTTCGTAGGCGTTGGAATGATGGTGATCTAATTGAGTTAAATCTACCTATGCCAATTAGATATACGAAGTGCTCGCCTGAAGTCATTGATAATAGGAATCGATTAGCTATCACGCGTGGACCTCTTGTTTACTGTGCTGAAGAGATTGATAATGCTGGAGAGATTCAGCGCTTCTTCTTACCGCCATCAGCAGAAAAAATCTATACAGATTATTATGAAATTCAAGAGCCACCATTGAAAGGAATGATTGGTCTGTCTGTTGCAGCCAATAAAATAGTATATGAGTCTGTTGACGAAGAAAATATGAACCTTATTCCCTACTTTGCATGGAATAATCGTGGGAATGCGACTATGAATGTTTGGTTCCCATGTAACAAAGAGAATGCAGCAAGCTCTCTTCATGAGGTTAAATATAATAAAGATAAATTTGGAGATATTTTTGTTACAAGTTGTTCAAAAGATGGAGATAAAGAGGCTTTAAGTAATGGAGAACGACCGCAGCATTCTGCAGATCCCACTATATCAAAGTGGATAAGTGAAAGTAACAGTCAGCAAAATCAACTAGTTGAAATGAAGTTTAAGTTAGCCCAAAGAGTTGAGAGCCTTGGAGTTTATTGGGCTGATGACAACATTAATGTTTTCGTTCCAAAGAGTTGGTCACTAAGCTATTTAAAGAATGGGATTTGGCATCCATTTGAACTATATGTCACGGATTTTTTTGGCATCAATAAAGACATGTACATTGTTGTTCATCCTTCATCCACGCTTGTATGCGATGGGTTACGTTTATCAATAAAACCACAAATTAATAAGCAAGTAGGGATTCTTGACATGGATTTAGATATCAGAAATTAACCCTGTTTTTTTATTTTTTAATCAGCCACTAATAGTTGATTTAATCTTTTTGCAAATGCTGAAGGATCTTTGAGCTTTGCTCCAGATGCAAGAATCGCTTGATCGTGTAATAGTTTTGTAAGCGCCTCTGCTTTTGGATCTTTTGCATCGGCAGCATGTAGAGCTTGGACTTGTTGCACTACTGGATGCTCGGGATTAAGTTCAAGTACACTTTCATGTTCAGGAACTGGTTGGCCCATACGTCGCATCATTTCTTCGATGTGAGGGCTCATGGTATGTTCATCACCAACAAGCACAGCTGCAGAGTCTTTTAAGCGAGTCGTAAGTTTCACTTCCTTGACTCCATCGAGTAGCTCCTTTGCGAAACCGATATACCCCTCATAGGTTTTCTCTTCTTCTTTGAGTGCTTCAGTGTCATCTTGTTCGCCTTTATTGACAGCTTTGAGTTTTTTTCCTTTGAATTCCATAAGTTGTGGCATGACAAAATCGTCGATAGGATCTGTCATGAGGAGAACTTCTTTTCCGTCAGCTTTGTAACTTTCGAGATAAGGAGAATTAGCTATTTGTTCCCGATTCTCTCCAGCTAAGTAGAGGATCTCGTCCTGATCATCACTCATGTTTTCAATGTAGTTGGCGAGTGTTGTTTTTTCGCCAGGATTTTTTGCGGTGCTTTCAAAAAGGAGTAAGTCAGCAATCTTTTCTTTGTTTGACCAGTCGGATTGCAATCCTTCTTTCAGAAGTGTACCGAACTCTTCATGCAGTCCGCTGAATTTCTCAAAATCTTTTTCTTTAATTTGGGTAAGTGTTTTGAGGATACGGCTCACAAGATTATTACGAATTTTTTCCAGTTGAGGATTCTCTTGTAGAATTTCACGAGATACGTTCAGGGGTAGATCAGATGCATCAACTACACCTTTAACGAATCGGAGATAGCCTGGTAAAAGATTATCGAATTCATTAGAAATAAACACCCGTTGCACATACAGATTAAGATGTGCTTTCGGATCGTTATTCATCATGAGATCAAAAGGTCTTTTTTCAGGAATAAAGAGGAGGGCTTTGAACTCAATGGCACCTTCAGCATTGTAATGAATAGTTTCAGCGGGATCGTTCATGTCGTGCGAAAGGTGTTTGTAGAATTCACCATACTCTTCTGGTTTGATTTCATTTTTAGGTCGAAGCCAGATAGCTTTTTGCGAATTAATTTGCTCTTCTTTTTCTTCTTCTACATCACTCTCCTCATCCTTTTTCATGGTAATTATTGTTACAGGATGTTCTAGAAAATCAGAAAATTTCTTTACAGTAGATCGAATAGTCCACTCGTTTAGAAATTCCTTTGCATCTTCTTTGAGGTGTAAAGTAATCGTAGTCCCGCGATCAGGTTTCTCTAAATCATCTAAGGTAAATTTACCTGTTCCTTTTGAAGTCCACCTAACTCCTTCAGATCCATGTGTTTTCGTATCAACTACGACCTCATCTGCCACCATGAAAGAGGCATAAAATCCAACACCGAATTGACCAATAAGTTCAGGATTTTCTTTTAAATCAGCTTCTTGTGCTCGAGCTAAGAAAGCTTTGGTTCCTGAATGAGCAATAGTTCCAAGGTTTTCAATAACATCATCTCGGTTCATGCCAATGCCGTTATCACTTAATGTAAGCGTACCAGCTGCTTCATCGGCACGTATCGTAATCTTCCAATCAGTATTATCTTCAAGACAATCGGAGTTCGTAAGTCCTTGAAAGCGGATCTTATCTATTGCATCACAAGCATTAGAAATTAATTCACGAAGGAAAACTTCCCGATGAGAATATAGAGAGTGTGTAATGAGGTGTAAAAGCTGCTCAAGCTCAGTTTTGAATTTCATTGTTTTCTTAGCCATGTGTCTCCTCCTGTTTTCTTCAAGGAGACAGAACTTAATGGAGCTTTAAGCGAGGTTCAAGCCTCTGTTTTAGACAATTAACATGCAATCGCCATAGCTGAAAAAACGATAATTCTTAGATACAGCCTCCTTGTAGGTATGTAGGAGAGTTTTTCGGTCTGTAAATGCGGCCATCATCATTAGTAGAGTGGACTTGGGTAAGTGAAAGTTGGTTAAAATACCATCAGTGTGTTGGAAAGTGTAAGGGGGGTAAATAAAGATGTCGGTGGAACCTGAAAAGGGTTTAAGGCTTGGCAGACTTTCAAGAGTACGGACTGAGGTAGAGCCCACAGCAATAATGCGGCCACCTTTTTCACGCGTGTGGCAAAGTTGTTTAGCAGTTGAAGAACTTATCTCACAGCGCTCGGCATGCATAGTGTGGTCCGTGATGATTTTTGCAGTAACAGGACGGAAGGTGCCAAGTCCGACATGTAGAGTGAGTTCGCAATTGTTGATTCCTTCTTGTTTAAGTTTATCTAGAAGTTCAGGGGTAAAGTGAAGTCCTGCAGTAGGAGCTGCTGCTGCTCCAGGTTTTCTGGCATAAACAGTTTGGTAGCGTTCGCGGTCAGAAGTATATGCATCAGGTGTGGCTCGATGTATGTAAGGAGGAAGAGGTGGTAGACCATGTTCATCAAGGAGTTCAAGAAGTGGTTTTTCAGATTTGAAGTGTAGAAGAGCTTCGCCTTCCTTACCGTTTTCTATCATAACTGCATGTAGTTTGCCATTGCAGAAGATCAGGTTTGAACCAGGGATGGGTCGTCGAGAGCTTTTTAGGAGAACACGCCAATATTCAGGTTTATCCTCATTGAGCAGAAGGATTTCAATTTTTCCACCTGTTTGTTTCTTTCCGAAGAGCCGAGCAGGAATGACTTTGGTGTTATTGAGCACAAGGCAGTCCTTGGGAGTTAGATAATCACCGATCTCTCGGATAGTACGGTGTTCAATATCACCTGTTTCCCGGTGAAGAACGAGCATCCGAGAGGCATCTCGTTGTTCCATAGGTTGTTGTGCAATTAGTTGATCGGGTAGATCATAATTGAAGAGTGCCGTTTCCATGATTGCTAGGGATAGCGGATTGAAGACGCAGGTGATAGAAAAAAGGGGATATTACCTCAATTTGAAATTGTAGTTTTCATCTTAGGCTTGGGTGAGTATATTGCGTGCTTTAAGGAGTTTCTTAAATGAAAATTTTAGTGATTGGTAGTGGCGGTCGTGAGCATGCATTGGTATGGAAATTAGCGAATGATTCTACGCAGCCTGAAATGTATTGTGCACCAGGTAATGCTGGCACGGCTGAGTTGGGCTTAAATGTGAACCTTGCGGCAACTGATCTTGAAGGGATTTGTCATTGGTGTCGTTCGAAACGTCCGGATTTGGTGGTTATTGGTCCGGAAGCTCCATTGTGTGCAGGATTAACAGATCGCTTGGAGTTAGATGGAATACGTGTATTTGGTCCTAATCAGGCAGCAGCTGAACTAGAGGGAAGTAAAGAATTTGCAAAAGAGGTTATGGCTTCAGCTGGGGTGCCTACTTCGGCTTATAGAAGTTTTACGGATGCAGATAAGGCTTGTGCGTATGTGCGGAAACACGGTGCTCCGATTGTGGTGAAAGCAGATGGGTTGGCAGCGGGAAAAGGAGTGACGGTAGCTGAGACTATTGATCAGGCTGAGGATGCAATTCGAGATGCATTAGAGGGTAATGCATTTGGTTCAGCGGGCTGTCGTGTAGTTGTTGAAGATTTTCTGGTTGGTGAAGAGGCATCGATTTTGGCACTTATTGATGGAGAGAATATTGCACTGCTTGCCTCTTCACAGGATCATAAGCGTATATTTGAGAAAGATGAAGGACCTAATACTGGTGGAATGGGGGCATATTCACCAGCTTCAATCGTGAACGATATCGTGCGAGAAAAAGTAATTCATGAAGTGTATGAACCTATTTTAGCGGAGTTAAAGCGACGGGGAATTATTTATAAGGGAGTATTGTACGCGGGTCTTATGATACATGATAATCAGCCTTCGGTAGTAGAGTTTAATTGTCGGTTTGGAGACCCTGAAACACAGGCTGTTATAGCGCGTTGGAACGGAGATATGCTACCGGCGCTGGATGCAGTGATTGATGGAACATTATCAAATAATCTAATTAATTGGAAACCGCAGCCAAGTGCTTGTGTTGTGATGGTGGCAGGAGGTTATCCAGGTGCATACTCGAAGGGACTTCCAATTGGAAATATTGCTCTTGCGAATGAGGTCCAAGATACGGTGGTCTTTCATGCCGGAACTGCTTTGGAGGAGAAAGAGATTGTTACGGCAGGTGGACGCGTATTAGGAATAACTTCAATAGGAGATGATCTCGAAGATGCACTCTCAAAAGCTTATATTGCTGTCGAGACAATCAGTTATCAGGGTGCTTTTTATCGAAACGATATTGGTCACAGAGAATTAAGGAGAATAATAGATGGCAAGTAAGAAACCAACAGTAGCAATTGTAATGGGAAGTAAAACAGATTGGACTACCTTAGAGCATACGGTCAAGACGTTGAAAGAATTTGGCGTAGAGAGTACTGTAAAAGTAATGTCGGCCCATCGAACGCCGCACGAAGCAACTGCCTTTGCTGAAGACGCGGCAAAGAGCGGGTATAAAGTAATTATTGGTGCAGCTGGTGGAGCAGCTCATTTATGTGGAGTTTTAGCTGGGCATACAACGCTTCCAGTAATTGGAATCCCTGTAACAGGGTGGGCTTTAGATGGATTAGATTCCTTGCTCTCAACTGTTCAGATGCCTAAAGGGGTGCCGGTCGCTACGGTAGCTATTGGGAAAGCGGGTGCAATTAATGCGGCAATATTAGCTGTACAAATTATGGGCACTGCTGATGCAGCCTTGCGTCGTAAAATGAAGGCTTATAAGAAAAAAATGGCTGCTGATGTCTTAGCATCGGACGCAGAATTACAAGCAGAGTTGAACGGTTGAGTAAATACCTGTTTTATAAAACAGATAACAGGTTCTTAATTAAGAACCTGTTTTTTTATAATATGAAACAATAAGAACCAGTGAAGTTATTACAGGTAATATCTGAAAAAGCGTAGTGACTTTATTTTTAATTCAATTTCGCTAATGATTATTATCAATCAATTTTTGAAATAGAATTGAGCTGGTTCTTGGCCAATACGCCAATAGGCGGTACCGCCGATAGGGTGGCTTAGATAAAGTTGTTGTTTGGCTCGAATCGATTCGAGAGTTTCATGATAGACCTCGATCGATACGGTTTCAGTGAAGGAAAAATGGCCTCCGGTTTCAAGATCAATAAGAGGTGTAATGGAGCGGACTCTAACCTCTTTTTGAAGTTCTCGATTTTTATAGGCTTTAGCTAACGTCTCGGGTTGCCATGCGCGACCATAGAGTGGAATCCCCATAATAAGTTTGTGAGCGGGGATCGTATGAAGTGCATATTCGTAGATGGGTTTGCACCAGTCGAGGGATGCGATGGGTCCAGGGGTTCCTGTGCGATAGTGCTCATCATATGCCATGATGATAACGCGATCGGCAATGCGACCTATGATGGGGTAGTCGTAGGGATCGCGTGGATGGTTTTGTTTATGGGCTGCCCAGCGGGCCATGACAGCAACGCTAAATAGTTTATCTTCAGGAAGGTTTTTTTTGAGCTGAATAAGGAAGTTGAGAAAAGCAGTTCCGTCGCGACTGGCAATGCCTTCGAAATCAATTTGAACCCCATCATAGGGCTTCGTGTGTTGTACAATTTGTTGAATGATGCGATCCCGGAATGGAAGATCGGGGTCAAAATAGTGGTGATATAGATCGGAGTTCCAAGGCGCGGTGATGACTAGGTGGTGGCGGATTATTTCATTTGCATGAGGTAATTGTGGAGGCGTTTTTAATGGGTTTTTTAGTGTGCCATCTGCTTGCACAGTGGCACTAAAGTGAGCGATATCGGTGATGCTTGTTTTAACCGGGAAAAAGCGTTCTTCGCCTTGCATGAGATAGCCCCAGACTTCACTGGATAGGGCGAAGGTGGGCAGGGCTATAAAGAGAAGAAAAAGTTGAATCACAAGCTCACCTGATGTTGGAGGCCTTTGTTGGAAGGGAATGTAATGATGTTAGTATCGAATATTAATATTACCTTTGTAGGTTGCACGTCGAGTTTGATGACTTCTTTTTGGTGCCGAGCTTTCCAGCAGACCGCAAGTGCAATAGCTCGTTCTAACCCGTCACCGCGTTGAAAATTCCAAACTTCATCGGGTTGAGCCACACGAGTCTCATCGTATATTGATTCATTTGGTAATGTATGTAGATGTTGAATAAGTTGTTCATCAGTATTATTCTGAGTAGATTCTAAGATGACGGGATTTCGTTTAATTGCAGCAGTTAGGAAGGGCGTCCAATGGGTTTTACTGAGATCACGTGCGGCATAGAAAGCGAGGTCGGCTACTGGGTTTTTCTCCCGCATTTCGGTTAATTGAATTTGAATTTCTTCGTGAGTCATACCGGGTTGAATATTAATTGGAAGTGGTGTTTGAATAGTTTTCTGATCAAGTTCAGGAAGTTGTGGATTTAGATGAATAAAATCCACTAGAGCCTCTATAACACTCATTTTAATGAGCATGTCTGGGCAACAATCAATTTTTAAAGCAAGCTGCTCTAGGTTTTTTTGATCATAGTGTGAGATTGGGTTGTTTTTGAGATAATCGGCAAGTTTAGTGAGCTGTATGCGTCCCTCGATTGGTTCAGTGTAGAAATCTAGTTCATCAATTTGTTCTATGAGCTTATCTCGAGTCGAATTATCAGAAACCTTAAAGGGGCTTCCATGCTCGTAGGCATAGGCGCGCTCAGAGGGCAGATATTGCTCTTTTCCATGGCGTATATATTTGATCTGGAAACATTTTTGATAATCAGATCGTTCTCGGAGAAAATTAGCAAGGATTTCGAAGGTAATATTGGTCGTTGTATAAGCATCCAGTTGATTTTTAAATCGATTGAATTCTTTTGCTGGTAGAGTAGCGTTTGGATAAAAAGTGTGTATGTAACCTAGGTTATTAGCGATAATAATGACTTCTTCATTACGGAGTGCACGTTGTGCCTTCGCAGTAAGATCGGTTCCATTAAACCACATATTTTTGGTAACAAGACGACGGTTATTAGTAAGTAACCCATCATTTACTAGAATAAAATTCTGTGAGTGAAGGGGTGTTGTAATAAGGAAGATATCTTCTAGAGGAATATCGCAAATAATGAAGAGAGCAGCAGCGTAGAGAGTAGATAGGGAAACGCATTCGCCTGCACCCATTCGGTAATTTTCTTTAAATTGAAAAGCATCCATTGCTTCAACAGTTTCGGTCTTCCAATAGGGAATAGTACTTGAGGTATATTTATCTAGTCCAAAGTGCTTGCGAATATCGAGGGAGAAGTAGTGTTTATCACCTTCATAGCCGAAGAGTGCGTTGGTACGGCTAAGAGTTTTTTCATCTATAAATGGAGAAAAACGTTCTAGCTCTTTTTCTTTAGTAGTGAGTCCCCATGTGTCGAGATCTAAGTTGAATTCGTAATGGTCAATGATGAACTGTTTTAATCTCTGAATCCGTTTATACGGCTTCATGGAATCGATTTTATTGAACCATGGATGATTTTTCCATTCCCAAATACGAGGCGACATTAGATTAGCGTATACGAGAGCATATAGTAGTTCGGGGAAAATAAAAATCTCCATATCTGAAAGAGAAACCGCCGAAGAGTATTTTTCTTGGTCTGCAGGTTGGATTACTGGAATATTTTTCATAAAGCTCACATCATAACTGAGTGTGGTTGGTTGAAAAGCAAAAGGAATACTCTTTTTGCAAGGGGCGTTGACGGTTTTGGTTTGGGCGTGCTAGTTTCTGCGCTTCTTTTGATGATTGTAGGGTCGGGGTGTAGCTCAGTCTGGCTAGAGCGCTACCTTGGGGTGGTAGAGGTCGCAAGTTCAAATCTTGTCACTCCGACCATTTTTTCAAAAATAGAGATTTTTTTCTAAAGGTGGTTAATGAAAATTAAACCGATAAAGCATATATGGATAACTGGTTGGGTTTTTTTGCTGATCTGCTTGCCATCCTTTGCAATTGAGCCGACTGTCCAGACTATAGAGGCTTCCGCCTACACTCTTCCAGAGACGGATCCTTTTTTAGCACCTTACCTAGGTACAGACACAAGGGGTATTGAAAAGGTAGTTTCCCAGATCAAGTCGTGTAGGGAACCCTGGCGTAAAGAGGCGGAAACGCGGATTCAGGCTCATCGTAAACATGATTTACATCTTCAGATAACACGACCTGATGGTACTCCTTATTCAGAGAAAAATATTCGTGTCCGCCAATTAAAACATGCGTTTCATTTTGGGGTGGCATTAAAACAGCCATATTTTAGTGAACTTGATGCACTGGAAAGTAGTGCTGGAAAACGAGTTGCCTCTTATAATTGGGCCTTTGATCTTCATGAGCGGTTCAAGTTAGTAAATCAATTTGCAACTCAAGTGGGGTTTGCCAATGCCTTCAAATATAAATTGAGTGCAGACAAAGACCCTACACATATGATGGAGAAAGTAATTCCTAGGCTAAGGTCGATGGGAATGAGTATTCGAGGGCATACCTTGATTTGGCCTGGTTGGAAGCATATGCATGCAAATGCTCTTTTGTTAAAAGAAAAGCCCAATGCTTTGAGCTCCTTTTGCGATGAGCAAATAAAGAATTATGCAAGCCAATGGGATGTGGATGAGTGGGATGTTATTAATGAGCCACGTACGAATCATGATATCCAAGACATTCTTGGTCGTGATTGTATAGTAGACTGGTTCAAAATTGCGCGAGAACATGCGAAAAATTCAGATGCAGGTCTATATCTTAACGATTATAAAGTCATTTCAAAAGATGAGAAGCCGTGGAATGAAAAGAATATTGAGCGCTACCAAGATACGGTAGATTGGTTATTAGAACAGGGGGCACCATTAACGCACTTAGGGTTTCAAAGTCGATATCATGCGCCGGTAGATCCAGAGGTGATTTATGAGCGGCTAGAGCTATTTCGAAGATATGATTTGCCGATGAAGGCCACAGAGTTTGAAATCCGAGATCAGAAGGATTACGTGTTCACAGAGCTCGAGCGGGCTCAGATGACTGCTGATATGATGACAATTTGGTTTAGTCATTCGCTGGTGAAAGGAATTATCGCATGGACTTTTTTTGATATTGAAGGATTTGTGGATGATAGAACTGGTCTGCCAAAAACATTTAGTTTGCTGTATGAGAATAGAATTAAATTGAATGGTAAAATTTGGCTCTATTTGATGAGAAATCATTGGCATACAGATGTTGTTAAGAAAACATCCCGGAATGGAACACTTTTACTATCTGGATTTCTGGGTTCCTATGAGGTTTTGGTGCGAGATGGAGATCAAATTAAGCGCGCACTCCTAACCCTCAAGGAAGATGCCTATGTATACAAAGTACTACTTTAAATTAATTTAAAGTAGTACCCCATCAGGGATGTCCCCATTATCTGATTTATCCCACCATCGACCGGGTTGAATATCGATGTATTTAATGCCTTTACTGGAGAGACGATTACCTCGAGCTTTTACCCCTTTGATAGGTGTATCTGTCGGCATGAATCGTTGTTGATGAATACGCTGATTTTTGACGGGCTTATATTTTACATAAAGTGCTTCAGGGGTTCCTTCTTCGAGCAGTATTAATTTTGATTTTTCGGAGGCTCCGATGAAGTAATCGCGATTCATAATCGCGCCACCTAGTTGGAAACGTTTGATATAG
Source organism: Verrucomicrobiota bacterium (assembly GCA_003532555.1). Lineage (GTDB taxonomy): Bacteria > Verrucomicrobiota > Kiritimatiellia > Kiritimatiellales > Pontiellaceae > Pontiella. Next base: position 12,737 of record DOEU01000052.1, read on the forward strand.
GCAATACTTTTTTCGGTGTAGACCGCAGTAAAGGCTTTTTCCCGATCGTAGATTTCACACCGATTGAGCTGGTTATCAATAAAGAGTTTTTCGGGAGGTGGAAGGACTTGATAACGCCCGTTACCGAAGACGACAAGCACTTTATCAAGTGAGGAACATTCCAGCAGGATTTCACCTTTAACGGCGGTGCCAATATAGCCGTTTTCATCTTGTCGAATCTGAAGTTCGGTGGCGGTGAGTTCACGGACTTCGACTTGTTCAAATCCGGTCGATTCGGTTTTACGAGGATAGATGTCTTTGTAGGTTTTGATTAACTTTTTTAGATATCGTGTGGCAAAGCTCTTTAAGCTATTAAGATGTTTTTCGACTTCTTCAAGATCAATGAGAATGGCATCGATGTCTTTGCGATTTTTTTCAATATCAAAGAGGGAGATGCGTTTGATACGCACACCGAGGAGCATTTCAATGTCCTCGGTTATGACGAATCTTTTGAGCTGATCGGCAAAGGGTTCGAGTCCGTTGAATACGGCATCTTGGACAGCCTCATAGGTTTTGCATTGTTCAATTTCTTTATAGATGCGGTTTTCAATAAAAATTTGAACAAGAGTTTTGTTGTGAAATTCGTCGAGTAGAGTTTCTTTTTTAAGCTGAAGTTCACGTTCGAGAATATCGAGTAGTTGGCGAGTGTTTTCGCGTAAGACATCATCTACGTTTAGTTCAATTGGTCGGTTATTTCTCAAGCAGATGAGTCGGCTGGTGATAGAGGTTTCACATTTGGTGAACGCATAGAGAGCCTCGATCGCTTTTCCTTGATCGGCGCCCTGTGTGAGCGTGAGTTCAATTTCAACTTTTTCCGCGGTAAAATCATCGATGGCTCGGATCGGTACTTTCTTTTTCTTCACGGCTTCTTCGATAGAGTTAATGAGGGCTTCGGTATTTACGCCATGAGGGAGTTCTGTGATAACGACGCGAGTATTTTTACGCGGCTCGATCAGGCCTCGTAGTTTAATTTTCCCATTGCCTTTATTATATTCTGACACATCCATGAGCCCGCCTGTTTGAAAGTCGGGCAGGAGGTTGAGTTCAGTAGGAGTTCGTTTCTTTTCTCGTAAAATTTTGATTTGTGCTTCAAGCAGTTCAATGAAGTTGTGTGGAAGGATGGTGGTGGAGAGTCCGACAGCAATTCCATCGGCACCGAGCATAAGCATGAGTGGGATTTTGCAGGGTAGATGAACGGGTTCTTGATTTCTTCCGTCATAACTGGAAATCCACTCAGTAAGCGCTTTATTGAAAATCTCTTCGCGAGCAAGGGGAGTGAGCCGACACTCAATATATCTTGATGCTGCAGCGCGGTCTCCTGTGTAGATATTTCCGAAATTACCTTGTCCTTCAATGAGATAGCGTTTGTTGGTGAGGGTTACAAGCGCATCGGCGATAGAGGCGTCGCCATGTGGATGATACTGCATTGTGTGTCCGACAACATTCGCTACTTTGATGAAGCGGCCATCGTCTTTTTCTTTGAGTGCATGGAGAATGCGTCGTTGAACGGGTTTGAGTCCGTCTTCGATGGAGGGGATTGCGCGATCACAAATAACGTAAGAGGCGTATTGAAGAAAGTTGAAATCAACTAAGTTTTTGAGTGGTCCGTGTTCAGCATGGAGCGGATGAAAGGGCTTGGACGGAGCGGGAGATTCCGCTTCGGGAGTAGGTGTTTCTTTGAAGAGATCATTTTGTGATGAGTCTATGTCGTCCATGATTTTTTCCTAAAGCATTTCAGCATCTACCACGAGGTGATTCATAATGTATTCGCGGCGATCGGGAGTATTTTTGCCCATATAAAAATTGATAATTTCAGTGGTAGAGTGGTCTCCGTCGATTGAGACGGGAGTAAGGCGGATGCCTTTGGGTGTGATAAAGTTTTTGAATTCACCGGGAGAAATTTCTCCAAGACCTTTGAAGCGAGTGATTTCTGCTCCTTTGCCTAATTTTGATATGGCTGCGATGCGCTCATCTTCGGTATAGCAATAGTGTGTTTCTTTCTTATTGCGTACTCGGAAGAGCGGGGTTTCTAAGATTTTTAGATGACCTTGCGCTACGAGGGGTTCGAAAAAGCGCAGAAAGAAGGTGATCATTAGGTTGCGTATGTGGAGTCCGTCGACGTCGGCATCGGTAGCGAGTACGACTTGATTATATCGAAGTGCTTCAATGTTTTCTTCGATTTGGAGTGCTTTCATGAGGTTGTAAATTTCGACGTTTTTATAAAGGGCATCGCGGTTGAGGTCGCATACGTTGAGGGGCTTACCTTTGAGAGTAAAGATGGCTTGGATGTTGGCATCGCGGCAGCTGACGAGGGAGCCGGCGGCAGATTGTCCTTCGGTAATAAAAATCTGGGTATCATGGTGTTTCTGTTTGGCATGATCGTAGTGATGTTTGCAGTCTTTGAGTTGAGGAACGCGAATTGATACGGCCTTGGAGCGTTCGCGTGCCAATTTTTTCACAGAGTTGAGTTCTTTGCGCAATTTTTGAGTTTCTTCTATTTTAGAAACTAACTTTTTGGCTTCTCCAGTATTGCGGTGGAGAGCTTGTGCTACTGCTTGTGCTATCCGAGTGACGAGATCGGAGCGTATTTCGCTGTTGCCGAGTTTATTTTTAGTTTGGCTCTCAAATACGGGTTCTTTGAGTCTGATGGCAACTGCGCCAAGAACCCCTTCTCGGACGTCATCGCCGGAGAATTTTTTATTAGAAAAATCATTGATGCCTCGCAAGAGTCCTTCGCGGAAGGCGGAGAGGTGGGTTCCTCCATCGGAGGTGTATTGTCCGTTGACAAACGAGTAGTACTCTTCAGAGAAGCGATTGGTGTGCGTGAAGGCAAACTCGAGTGTGGGATCTTCGAAGTGGAAGGGGGGGTAGATTTTTTCGAACTGGCCTTCGTCGGCGATGAGGTCGAGAAGACCGCCTTTACAGTGAAAAAGATCGCGATTAAACCAGATTTTGAGTTTAGCGTTGAGGTAGGCATAAAAGCGGAGTCGTCGAGCGATATGTTCAGGGTTAAAAGAAAATTTCTTAAAGATAGCAGGGTCGGGCGAGAAGGAGACAAGAGTACCGTTAGGTTCGTCGGTTTCCCCTTTTACTTCTCGGACTAACCTACCGCCTTCAAATTCAGCTTCGACAAATTCACCCTCGCGATGACTCCGCACGAGAAAATAGGTGGAGAGTGCATTCACTGCTTTGGTGCCAACACCATTGAGGCCCACACTAAATTGGAATACGTCGTCGTTATATTTTGCACCGGTGTTAATTTTGGATACGCAGTCGACAACTTTACCGAGTGGAATGCCGCGTCCGAAGTCGCGGATATTTACCATATCATCTTCAATGCTTACGTTGATTCGTTCGCCATGTCCCATGATAAATTCATCGATTCCGTTGTCGATGACTTCTTTGACGAGGATATAGATGCCATCGTCATAGTGCGCTCCCGAACCGGTTCGCCCAATATACATACCTGTTCGCAGGCGAATATGTTCAAGGGATGAGAGCGTCTTGATTTTATCTTCGGTGTAGGCCTGCTTTTTTTTCTGCGACATTGATCTGGTTTCTCCACGTCGAAATTGGCTTTTCAACTTGGAATTGTACGATACCGATCTATTGGGAGTGCTTCAAGGCGGAGACGCTTTTTTTTGATTCTTTCGAAAGGATTTACACGAGGATGAGATTTATAAATATGGATAAAATTCGAATTTCAGAGATAATTTCAATGGCATGGGCAGATGAAATTCCGTTTCATGCGATCGAGGAGCAGTTGGGGGTATCGGAGGGTACGGTGATTCGAATCATGCGTGCGAATTTGAAACCACGGTCGTTTGAGCTTTGGCGTAAGCGCGTTACGGGGCGGTCGGCTAAGAATGCGCAAATTAAGCAGATACGCCCGTTGGGGCGAAAAAAAAGTCAGCGCTCGACTCGTTCGTCTTGGATAGTTGAGTAGTGCTTTATTAGGATACTTTAGTGTATTGAAGCTGTAAAATATGTGGCATAAGTTGTGCATGTATATTTCAATGTTTATTGATTTAAAATAAAGCAATAGACTTTTTTTTGGATGTAAAGTTACAATTTTATATTTTTGCTAAATATTAACACAGATTTGTTATTTTTAATGAATAAGGATTCAATTTTAGATTTTTTTGTTAATAATGAAGGTCTAACTGCGGCTTATCGGAAGCGTGCAGAGCGCTATTTTGTTCCATTAGCGGAGAAGATACTGGATTGGAAGGGTTCCGAAGTCTTTTGTTTAGGAATGAATGGTGCGCAAGGGAGTGGAAAATCGACATTGGCTCGATTTCTTCAGCTATATTTGCAGGAGTTGCATGGGTTATCAGTAGTAATCCTTTCATTGGATGATTTGTATTTAACTCGTACGGAGCGAATTTCTTTAGCTGAAACAGTGCATCCTTTATTTGAGACGCGTGGAGTTCCGGGTACGCATGATATAGGCTTGGGGATCGCTTTTATGGAGTGCTGTTTGGAAGGGAAGTGGAATGAGGCTTGTAGCCCTCGGTTTAATAAAGCGAATGACGATCGTGAGCCTTCTTCGCACTGGCTACGTTTGGAGAAGGAGCCGGACATTATTCTATTAGAGGGGTGGTGTGTAGGGGCCTTGCCTGAACCAGAGGAGGCTTTAAGAAAGCCAGTGAATATGTTAGAAAAAATAGAAGATCCTATTGGTACGTGGCGTCATTTTGTGAACACACGTTTGGGGGCTGAGTATCAACATTTTTACGATATGTTTTCACACTGGATAGTCTTGCAACCGCCTTCCTTTGAAGCGGTTGTTGAGAACCGAATGAAGCAGGAAGATCAATTAAGGACTCAGTTACACGCTTCTGGTTCGAAGGGATCGCGGGTGATGTCGGATGAAGAAGTTATTCGATTTATTTCACATTATGAAAGGCTAACGCGCTGGATGTGGGAAGTGTTTCCAGAGCGAGCTGATATTTTTATTCAATTAAAAGATAATCATGTTGTTAAGGAAATGGTGATTAGATGAAGCGTTGGTTGGTCTTTACAGATTTAGATGGGACGCTGTTGGATGAAGATTATGACTGGATAGCAGCTCGTCCAGCCGTTGAGGCGTTGAGGGCGGCTTCTATTCCCATCATTTTGAATTCAAGTAAGACGCTGGCTGAGATGGCGGTCATTCGGAACGAAATGCAGTTGGATGGGTACTGTATCGCGGAGAATGGATCGGTAATACATACAGCAGAGATGAATGCGAATTTAGAGGAATATGATACGTCTATTCGCGATAAATTAGTGACATTGGCAGGGGAATTGAAGAAAGCGCATGGCTACCGATTTGTGGGTTTTTCGGATTGGCAATTTACGGATGTGATGAAGTTTACGGGTTTATCGAAAGTAGAAGCTAAGCTGTCGATGAGACGTCAGGCGACTGAGCCAATCATTTGGGAAGATACGCAGAAACGGTTAAACGAGTTTGTTAACCAGTTGCACAAAGCTGGTGTGAAATTGGTTCGTGGAGGGCAGTTTATGCATTTAATGTTGGTAAATATGAGTAAAGGTATGGCGATGCAAAAGGTATTGAATCGGTATAAGCAATGTATGCCAGAGTTTGGGTGGGGTACGGTGGCATTGGGAGATAGCCCGAATGATTGGTCAATGTTGGAACAGGCAGATGTTGGTATTTTGATTCCACGAATCGATCATGAGGTTAATCACAAGAGGTTTCCTAGGGTTCGGCGTGCTTCGTTTCCGAGTGCATGCGGTTGGAATGAAGCGATTTTAAGTTGGTTAAGTGAAATTAAAGAAGAGGTTGAATGTGAGTGATTTTCATCAAAACGGGGTTATTACAACCTTTCATAATTTACGAACGCGATCGATTGAGCAGCAGGAAGAGGAGGTGCGGGCGTATGCGAAACAGCGTCCGGTGACGCTGGTCTTGCCTAGCCTCTACTCAGAATTACAGGGGAAAGCTCTGGAACATATTGTGCAGATATTGGGAGAATTGGATTATTTGGATCACATAGTCATTGGGATTGATCGTGCAAATCAAGAAGAATATGCTCATGCACTTGATTTTTTCTCTGAGTTGCCACAACGAACGTCGGTATTGTGGAATGATGGGCCGCGTTTACGTAAGATAGATGCATTGCTGGAGGAGAAGAATATTTCGCCCAGACAGGCCGGTAAAGGGCGGAACGTGTGGTATATGTTTGGGTATGTGTTGGCGATGCAGCGCGCGCAGGTGATTGCGGTGCACGATTGCGATATTACGACTTATAATCGGGAGATGTTGACGAGGCTCATCTATCCAGTGATTCATCCGGGACTGGACTTTAAATATAGCAAGGGGTTTTATTCGCGGGTGGCGAATCGGAAAATGAATGGGCGGGTTTGTCGGTTATTAATCACACCTCTCTTGCGGGCGTTAGAGAAGGTGTGTGGACCGAGTGATTATCTATCCTATATGGATAGTTTTAAGTATGCGTTATCGGGTGAATTTGCATTCCAGCAAGATATTCTGCATGACATTCGTATTCCATCGGACTGGGGACTTGAGATGGGGATGCTTTCGGAGATTTATCGAAATCAGTCCGCAAATAAAGTATGTCAGGTAGATATTTCTGATTTTTATGATCATAAGCACCAGACAATGTCTTTTGAGGATGCAAGTCGGGGTCTTTCGAAAATGAGCACGGATATTGCGAAGTCGATGTTTCGGAAAATGGCTACATTTGGAGAGGTTTTTGCAGAAGAACGTGTGCGTACGATTAAGGCATCATATTATCGATTGGCACTGGATTTGGTGGATGCCTACGAGAGTGATGCTGTCATGAATGGGTTGAAGTATGACCGCCACAGTGAATTAATGGCGATTGAGATGTTTGCAAAGAACATTATGGAGGCGGGTCATGATTTTCTGCAAAATCCATCAGATGTGCCCTTCATTCCAAGTTGGAAGCGTGTGGTTTCGGCGGTACCGGATATTTTTGAGCAAATGCGGGAGGCCGTAGAAGATGATATGGCCGAGTATAGTAAGGGAACGCAAAGTTCGACAACCATTCCAATGCTAAAGCAGCAATTGGCGGGTCATTTGCAGGCGGTATATGGTGAACAGTGTGATGTAACCACGTTGAGTGAGGATATTTTATCGGCCAGTGGTCTTGAGGGAAAAAGATATACTGACCTTCGGGGTCGAAGCCCCTGGAGTGAGAATGATGTGGTTTTGATCTCGTATGGTGATTCTATTCAAAAGCTGGATGAACCGCCGCTGGTGACCTTGAATCGTTTTGTTCGAAATCATTTAAGCCGAAGTGTGAATGTAGTTCATCTGTTACCATTTTACCCATATAGCTCGGATGATGGATTCTCGGTTATTAGTTATGATGAGGTACATCCGGAGCTCGGGAGTTGGAACGAGGTATCTGAGTTAGGTGAATCGGTGGGATTGATGGCGGATTTGGTGCTTAACCATTGTTCGGCCAAATCAAAATGGTTCGAAAATTTTCTAGAGGACCGTACTCCAGGGAAGGGGTATTTTATTGAACCGGATTGTTCGTTCGATACATCGGAGGTGGTACGGCCACGTTCGAGCGATCTATTGCAGACGTTTGAGGATGGAAGAGGTAAGGAGCGGAAGGTGTGGTGCACGTTTAGCGCGGATCAGGTTGATTTAAATTATGCTAATCCTGAAGTGTTATTGGAAATGTGCCGTATCTTGCGTTCGTATGTGGATCATGGAATTCGCTATTTCCGGTTGGATGCGGTGGCCTTTTTGTGGAAGGAGTCGGGAACCTCTTGCGTTCATTTAGAGCAGACGCATGAATTGGTTAAGTTGATTCGATTATTACTTGAGCATATGAATCCGGATGCGGTGGTGATTACCGAAACAAATGTGCCAAATCGCGAAAATTTAAGTTATTTTGGTAACGATAATGAAGCCCATTTAATTTATAATTTCTCATTGCCCCCGCTTCTGATTTACACGTTATTAAGTGGAGATTCGACTTATTTAAAAAGCTGGATGATGTCGATGCCCCCTGCACGTCACGGGCGCAGTTATTTTAACTTTATCGCTTCTCATGATGGTATTGGGGTGCGGCCGATTGAGGGACTTTTAGCAGAGGAGGAGCAGTCGGCTTTATTGTCAACCTTGGAGAAATTTGGTGGGCATATTTCACATCGGAAAAAGCCTGATGGAACGAAATCACCATATGAAGCTAACATCAGTTTATTTGATGCCTTTAAAGGCACGATTGAAGGAGGAAAGGACGCTTTTCAGGTGGATCGAATGATTTCTGCGCATACGATCCTACTGGCCTTAGAGGGCATCCCGGGAATTTATATTCACAGCTTCCTTGGCTCTGAAAATGATTATGAGCGGGTGGAAGAGACGGGTCGTCCGCGCTCAATCAATCGCCGAGTATGGGAGGAACAGGCTCTACGGGAGGCCCTAAGTGATGAAGGGCATCCGTCTAAACGGCTATTGGATGAGTTAAATCGCCGTGTGGAACTTCGGCGGGAGCAAGAGGCATTTCATCCCAATGCAACGCAGTTGACCTTGCATTTTGGAGCGGGTGTTTTTGCCTTCTGGCGGGAGAGTGAGAATCGGAACCAATGTATCTTTGTTCTGAATAACATTACGGATCGCGTTCAAACTATTCCTTTTTTGGAACTTAATTTGATTGGAACCGAAAGTTGGCATGATTTATTGAGCGAGCGTGTGTTCACAGAGTCCTCAGGAAATTTGGAATTGCTTCCTTATCAGTCAATGTGGATTTCAAACTAAGAGATTTATTCAAAAATAAAGATGTTTTGGGTCTTTTTCATGGTTGCACTTATACCGACTCTCTTTAATCTATTGATATGTCCAGAACTAATCATTTAATTTCATTTTGTTTAACCACTCTTTTTATAATCAATACTAATATAGCATCTGCGGCTTTGCCGGATAACCATACTCCATGGGAATTAGATGGAGCTCAGGAACGAATTGAGAAATATAGAAAAGCACAGGTAAATTTACGCCTACATTTACCTGATGGTTCATTGCTCCCAGTTGGATCAAGAGTAGAGCTTGAGCTTAAGGAGCATGAATTCCAATTTGGAGTTTCACTTGCTGGGAGCTATGTACTTTATGATGAGCCATCTTATCCTGATATTTTAGAGCAGGTAGATCAGCTTTTTAATTATATTACTATAGCACTTTATTGGCGTGGTAATGAAACAATCAAAGGTGAATGGAGGCTAAGGCAGCACTCTCAGCATCCGCTTGATTGGGCACATGAAAAAGGTAAGCGAGTGCGTGGGCATCCTTTAGTTTGGCATAATGTGATACCTAATTGGATTTCAGATAAAGAGCGAGATGCTGACGCAATAGGACAAGACGTGATGCAGCATGCTGAGTTGTTGTTGAAATTATATCCTGAGATTGATGAATGGGACATTTATAATGAGGCGCCAGTCTGGGAGGGTATCCCTGGATTGCACAATGAGCAGTTAGGAATTCGCCGATGGATGGATTTAGAGGGAGGTCCTGCTAATGTTACTGAGAAATTAGCGCTCTTAATAAAAAAGTTAAGACCCGAAGCTGATGGATTGGTAAATCATTTTAATTTAGATCACCCTTCCTATCATCAGATGATTAAAACCTGTTTAGACCGTCAGGCACCTATAAAGGGGATTGGGTTGCAATCTCATATGCAGGACGCGAATTCTATATGGACTGAGAAATATATGTGGGATTTGATGGAATCTTATGGAGCATATGGTGTTCCTATTCATTTTACTGAAGTAACAATTCTAAGCTGTGAGGGTGTCGCAGATTGGGTTGAAATGCAGGCATGGGAAGAAAAGCTTCTTAATCAGCGTCGGGCGGGAAAAAAACCTGAACAGCAGAAAAGCACAAAAAAATTAATGAAACGACAAGCAGATTATGCACGCGACTTTTATACATTGGCATTTAGTCATCCCTCAGTGAATACAATCGTTTGGTGGGCTCTTTCAGATTTAGGTGTATGGCGAGGATTACCAGGAGGGCTATTTGATGAAAAAGGACGGGTAAAACCTGTCTTAAGAGAATTGAACCAATTGATCAATGAGGAGTGGAATACCCATTTACAAGGTCGACTTAAAGAGGCAGGTGAAGTCCCTTTGAATGGATTTAAGGGTAAATATGATCTAATCGTTAAACACGGAGGAGAAGATTATATGGCTTCTTTTAATTTAGTTGAAAATACGGAGGAGCCGATAAGAATTGATTTAGCAAAAGTAGGTGAAGAATAAAATATGAACCATTTTAAATTATATGGATTCATTATACTTTTCTCCGCCGGGTTTTGTTTTACATCAGAGGCAAATGTTCTTTTAAAGAGTGGTTCTTTCACCTATGAGCAAAGTTGGTCGCAAGAGTTATTATTTGAGCGTACATACCATGTGAAGGCTCCATCTGGGAAAGGACCTTTTCCAGTTTTAATTAAGTTACACGGTTCTGGTGGCGAGGGTCGATCCATGATGCGTCATTTTACCCAAAGATCATCACATATATTAATTGCACCAGATGGGTATGATCGACAATGGAATGTAAGTAGGCAGAGAAGTAAGGCACCAGATGTTGATTTTATTAAGGCGATATTAGATCACGTAAAAACTTTTCCGAATGTAGACCCTAAGCGTATTACGATTATGGGAATATCGAATGGAAGCGCCTTACTAAATCGCTTAATGATTGAACTTTCGTTATCGGATTTTCAGGCGGGAATATCAGTGGTTTCACAGTTAGTCGAAGAGCAGTACAAGAATGGCTCTTTTTGGTATGATTCTACTGGTGGCAATCAATATAATAAAAAAATACAACCTCCATCTGGTCGTCGCTTTTTATCCATCTCAGGAGAAAAAGATCCTATAATTCCATACGAAGGTGGTAAAGGAGTCGTTGGCTACCATTTTTTACCAGCTGAGCAGAGTGCTTTTTTATGGGCACAAGTGAACGGCTATCAAGGAAAACAGATAGCTGCTGATAAGGGAGAGCAGTATGATGCAGATCCATCCTGTTTTTTGTATCGGTATGTGGCTTCAAATGTAACACATGTAAAGGTGCGGAAGGCAGGACATGACGCGGGTCGGGCTGTGGGTGTAAGAAAACTGATTACCGAATTTTTAGAAAATGATTCTCGAGGTTCATTATGAGATATTTATGGCTTGTTTTTATACTACAATACGTAGGTGAGACTTGGGCTTCTAGCTTACCAAAAAGCACTAGAGAGTATCCAAATGTGGTAATCATTTTTACAGATGATCAGGG
>DOEU01000057.1:0-126 GCA_003532555.1 Verrucomicrobiota bacterium
TATGCAACTAAAGTGCCAAACTCTTAACTTTAAATAAAACAAGCATAAACAATGTCCTACGCTAATTTTTGTTAACATAAATGTCATATTTAAAATCATCATAAACAATTTTGAATTAAAAGACGT
>DOEU01000057.1:441-600 GCA_003532555.1 Verrucomicrobiota bacterium
AAAGACGTATGGCTAAGCATTGATCTCCGCAAAAGGCTATGGCATAAAGCAAGACTATGACCTATACAACCAATTTAGATGGAAGACAACGATTGCTAAACGCTCTTCACTGCCGGCCCTGTGACCGTCCACCGATTTGGATGATGCGCCAAGCTGGAC
>DOEU01000057.1:921-1481 GCA_003532555.1 Verrucomicrobiota bacterium
TGGACGTTCATTGCCAGAATATCTAGCACTCAAAGAAGGAAAGCGATTTACCGACCTCATTCAAAATCCCGAAGTCGCAGCGGAAGTAACCCTGCAACCCATCCGTCGCTTTAAATATGATGCGGCAGTTATTTTTTCTGATATTTTAGTCATTGCTGAAGCAATGGGTGTGCCCTACCAACTGATGGAGCAAGGCGGCGTCAAAGTAGACTTTGAAATACAAAGCAGCGCCGATGTAGAAAAACTTACCCCCGAAGATGCTGCCGATAAAATTTCATATACACCTGCTGCCATTAAACTCGTACGCAACGAGGTTAAAAATCAATGTGCTATTATAGGGTTTGCTGGCTCTCCTTGGACGCTGGCCTCTTTTATGGCAGAAGGCGGAAGCTCGCGAGATAATCTACGCTCTCGGGCTCTTATTCATGAACAACCCGTACTTTTTGAATCGCTTCTTGAAAAAATTACCCTTGCCAGCATCGACTATTTAAATGCACAAATCGATGCTGGGGCAGATGCCCTGCAACTATTCGATAGCCAAGGAGGCACCTTAGCTCAAG
>DOEU01000057.1:1864-6548 GCA_003532555.1 Verrucomicrobiota bacterium
CCAACGCGTTCCTGTTACCGTTTTCGGACGGGGAGTTCATCAGAATTGGGAACAGCTCATTCAAACCGGAGCAAATGCACTCAGCATCGACTGGAATATAAACCTTCCTGCACTAAGCAAACAACTGCCCTCTAACCTCGCATTACAAGGTAATTTAGATCCTGCATTACTGACCGCATCCCCAGCAGTGGGCATCGAACAGACTCAACGTCTACTAGAGGGTATGCGCGGACGAGATGGCTTCATCTTTAATCTAGGCCATGGTGTTCCGCCAAATGCATCGATTGAAACCATCACCGCAATCACCCAGACCGTTCAAAACTATCATGGCTAACGTAGTTGGCATCGATGTCGGTGGTATCCGCAAAGGCTTCCATGCCGTTCTTTTATCTCATGGCTCTTTAAAAGCAACCTTTCAACATACCGACCCCACCGCTCTTGCTGCATGGGTCAAAGACTCCAACGTCATGACCGTTGCCATCGATGCCCCCTGTGGATGGAGCCAAGATGGCGGCTCTCGAGAAGCTGAACGGACCTTGCAGTATCATCAAACCCGCATCCCCTGCTTTTGCACACCCACTCGTAACCGCGCTAAACAAAGTCGCTTCTATGACTGGGTTTTTAACGGCGAAAAACTCTATACCGCTTTTGAAAAAATAGCGATAGAACCAATCGAAACCTATCCTCATGGAATTGCGCAAATTATACTCGGATTCAACGGCATAGGATCCAAGCGAGAACAGCGCGTAGAAGCGCTAAAAATTGTCGGCATCTCGACCGATACGCTCAGCTCCTCGGACTTGCTCGACGCAGCACTGTGCGCTCTGACCGCCGATGCTACTCGCACCCATTTAACCCTCTCATTCGGAAATAAAAAAGAAGGGCATCTGGTTCTTCCGACAGAAAAATATTTTTCCCAAAGGCACTGAAGGGTACAAAAGACGTATGAAACGAGTTGCGATTATAGGAGGAGGTATCAGCGGGCTAAGCGCTGCCTGGGAATTAAAAAAGAAGCAAATTCCTTTTATCATATTTGAAGCTACCGAGCGTTGTGGAGGAGCTATCCGAACTATTCATGAAGCGGGCTGCCTGATTGAAGCGGGACCTAACTCGCTTAACGGACCACAACCCGAACTCGACCGTCTCATTAACGAGCTCGATCTGGAAGGCGATATATGCCCCGCCGATTCACACGCCTCTAATCGCTTTATCGTTCGCGATGGTAAACCCATCGCATTGCCGCGCTCATTCGCAGAGTATATAAAGACGCCTCTCTTTAGTTCCGCGGCAAAATGGCGCTTACTCAAAGAACCTTTTATTCGCTCAGCATCCTTCCCCGGTGAAACCCTCGCTGCATTTGCGGAGCGGCGACTCGGAAGAGAACCTCTAACGTATGCGTTAAATCCATTCGTTAGCGGAATCTATGCTGGCGATCCCAACCGACTCTCAGCGGCTGCCGCCTTTCCGATGTTAATCGAAATGGAGAGAGAACATGGTTCGCTCCTAAAAGCCCTATTACACCGCTCAAAAAAACAACGCACATCAGGTAACCCCCGATCCCCACGAACCATCTACACGTTTAAAGAGGGCATGCAAATGTTGCCCGACCGACTCGTTGAAAAAATTGGATCGGATGCCATCAAAACCCTTCATCCGATTGAAGTGGTTGAAGCAAGCCCTTCCGGCGAATGGAACGTCGCTGGCGATCTCTTCAGCGATCTTCTCCTCACTCTTCCCACACACGCTCAATCAAAACTGGCAACCCCATTTGACCTCACCTTTCTACATGCCGTTCGCTATCCTTCTGTAACCAGCCTCTCACTCCTCTACGACCGCAACCAACTTACTCATCCGCTTAACGGCTTCGGCATGCTGATCCCCGCATGTGAAGACCGATTCATCCTCGGGGTTCTCTTTCCCAGCTCCATCTTTGCCAATCGTGCGCCAGAAAACAGCGTCCTCCTAACCGTCTTTATCGGCGGAGACCGTCAGCCTGATCGCGCTCTACTTCCGATGGATCAGCTTCTTCCTTCTGTAGAAAAAGATCTCCACGAACTGCTCGGATTACAAGGCGCCCCACACCACATCTCAACCCATCGCTGGGAAGATGCCATTCCCCAATACACCCAGGAGATTGAAACTGTACACGAGCAAATCACGACCCTTGAAGCGACCCATTCCGGCCTCTATTTTGCAGGCAACTATCGCGATGGAATCTCTATTACAAACGCCATCACATCCGGACGTACCGTCGCTGAACGCATTATTGACAAGTAATCTGTAGGAAAGGAATCAGTTGCCACCCCGACTTTAGAAGAGGAGAACAATTTATGAAACGCGGATACTTATTAATGAATACTGGTTCACCAGACTCACCTGAAGTCGCAGATGTGAAACGCTATCTTGGGCAGTTCCTCATGGATCCTTATGTAATCGACCTGCCGTGGCCTGCGCGTGCATTACTCGTGCATGGTATTATTCTCAACACGAGACCCAAAAAGTCTGCCGAAGCCTATCAATCCATTTGGACCGAAAATGGCTCTCCACTCATTCACTTCTGCCAAGAGCTCACCACGGCGCTCAAACCTCGCTTCAACGAACCCGTTGAACTTGCCATGGCCTACGGAAACCCCTCGCTACCCGACGCCCTCGACACCTTGCTCGAACAAGATGTCGAGGAGATCTGCCTTCTTCCCCTGTTTCCACAATACGCCATGGCAACTGTAGGTTCCTGCATCGGCTGGCTCCAAAAAATGGTTAAACAACGAAAGAGCGACGTAATCGTTCGCATGGCACCGCCCTACCACAACCACCCGACCTACATCGATCCCATTGCCGAAAAGCTGAAAGATAGTGATGAATATATTCTCTTCAGCTACCACGGCATTCCCGAGAGACACCTCAAGAAAGCCGATCCCACTGGTAAGCACTGCATGAAATGTAACGACTGCTGCAATGTCCCCAATCCCGACGCTCATGCAGCCTGCTACCGCCAGCAATGTTTTGCAACTACGCAAGCAATCGTTCAAGCTGCAGAACTGCCGGATGACCGCTGGCGCGTAACGTTCCAATCCCGTCTTGGCGCTAATAAGTTCAACGAATGGCTTAAACCCTATACCGACAAAACCCTGCGGGCCATGCCTGGTGAAGGCATCAAACGCCTCGCTGTCCTTTGCCCTGCCTTCTTCTGTGACTGCCTCGAAACCCTCGAAGAGATCGAAGAGGAAGGTAGAGAAATTTTTATGGAAGCCGGAGGTGAGTCCTATCGCATGATCCCCTGCTTAAATCATAGTCCTGAAGGGGTTCACTGCCTTGAAACCATCATGCAAAACGCCGACCATTGGCCGATTCAAGATTAAGGGATCCGGACTCCTATCCGATTAAATTGAATTAAATTATTGGTAGCAGCTGTTCGAATACTGCTGCCCGATTCACCGTAACTCCATGCATTTGTCTCAATCCAGCTTCCTGTCATCAGGTTGGTTCGGAACTGCACTTGATACTCACGGCTGGCTGAACTCGAAAAATGTAATGAAGAAGGTGTTGAGCTACCTAAAAGTTCAAAGACTGAATTACCATCGGTTGGTATAGTATCTGCAAACCACTCCTGTAAATTACTCTGCCCATCTCCATCCGTATCGGCACCTGCATCCATGTTCGTTCCATCACCATAGCTATCCTCAAAATGATTCGGTAATCCATCGCCATCAGAATCGACACCATCTAATACATCATTAATCCAACTCAAATATTTTCTAATTTCAATCATAAGATTACCAGGATAATTATCAGGCTCATTCGGATCAGCAGGTGGTAATAAAAGGATAATTCCACCCGCCAACTTCCATTGATTATTCTGCTTAATAAATACACCTCCTCCAGAATCATATTGCACAGCTCCAGCTTCATATAAGGTATCACTAATATTAAACAAGGTGGAGAAAATATCACTTGTTCGACTTTCCGCTGACCCACCCATATCTGCCGTAACAGATTGCCCTGTAATAACCGCACGATTTGTCCCCCAACGCTTTACATATCTACCACTAGGTCCATTCTGGAAAGATGCTGAAAATACAGCTCCAGTATACCCCCAACCTACCATCAAAAGCTCTGGATTTGTTCCTATGCGGTTAACTCGCCCAGAATAAAGAGGATAGAATCCAGGCAATTCTTTATCAAAACGAACCAATGCCAAATCGGCCGTTGGATGATAGAGCTGCTGCACCTGCGTGAAGACTTCCCCATTGATCGTCAATCCACCGCTACCGCCATCATCCGCTACATGCGCAGCCGTGATTAGCCAATGATCATCCACTGCCACAGCCGAAGATCCTTTGTAGTTATAGATAAAGTCCCAATTAAAATCGGCATAAGCAGCCACATTACTTGGATTACTCTCTGCAACGGCAAGATCTGCAACGGTGATTGCTAGTGCGGAACGCAAACTAACCACACAAATTAAAAGCACTAAATAGCGAAAATCCATAAGATAAAAGTGCTTTTTTTTAATAAAAATGTCGAGTTCTGAGATTTATTAAAAGTAACACTTGGGGCACTCTATTTATAAACAATTCCCCTTATTCACCACAAAATCTACTAACAGCTAATTAGCGAATAATATAATATGAAACTAAATATATAATGGCTTTTTATTTTTATGAAATTAACGCTTTAGCTTGGC
>DOEU01000134.1:0-4251 GCA_003532555.1 Verrucomicrobiota bacterium
CCAGGACTCGTTAACTGGCATCCCAAGGGAGCCCGTATTCGCTCTATTATTGAGTCGTTCTGGAAAACCGAACACTTCCGAAATGGATACGACATGCTTTATACCCCCCATGTTGGTAAAGCTTCATTATGGGAAACCTCCGGTCATCTCGATTTTTACCGAGAAGGCATGTATGCTGCAATGAATGTAGACGGGCAAGAATATTTTACAAAACCGATGAACTGTCCGTTTCATATTGAAATCTATAAATCAGGGCTTCGCTCATACAGAGAACTCCCTTTGCGGTGGGCTGAGCTCGGCACCGTATATCGCTATGAAAAAGCCGGCACCCTCCATGGCTTATTCCGTGTCCGCGGTTTCACACAAGATGACGCTCATATCTTCTGCACAACCGAACAAGTAGAAGACGAAGTAAAAGAAGTCATTCGATTCTGTAATTTCATCTGGAAGATATTCGGGTTTACCGAAGTCAAAGCCTACCTTTCAACTCGCCCAGAAAAAGCGGTCGGGGATGAAGAACGCTGGAACCAAGCAACTCGATCTTTGGAGACCGCCATCAAAGAAGAAGGTCTCCCCTACGATATTGATGAAGGTGGCGGGGCATTTTATGGGCCAAAAATTGATCTCAAAGTTAAAGATGCAATCGGGCGCGAATGGCAAACAAGCACCATTCAATTTGATTTCAACCTTCCTGAACGATTTGATCTTAAATATGTAGGTAGTGATGGAGAAGCTCACCGTCCCTTTATGGTTCATCGAGCCTTATTTGGAAGTCTCGAGCGATTCTTTGGAATTCTTACTGAACACTATGCTGGTGGATTCCCACTCTGGCTTTCTCCAGAACAAGTTCGAATCTTACCTCTTTCTGAAGAACAACACCTCTATGCCCAACAGATTGAAAAAGAACTTTTAGCATCTGATATCCGTGTTAAAACAGATACCCGACAAGGTAAGCTGAACGGAAAAGTTAAAAATGCTCAACTTGAAAAAGTGCCCTATATGCTAATTCTAGGAAAAGAAGAAGAAAGTAATTCCCAAGTTGCTGTTAGACATCGACTCCGTGGAATGATAGGTACGCATTCATTGAACGATTTTATTCAAGAAATTCAAAAAGAAGTCATAGAAAAACGAGATCTAAACCAGGAGGTGTCTCATTAGTAGATTCGATAATAGAGGTGGAAGAAAGAACGAAAACCAAACCCGTATTAATCATCGTATTCGCGTACCCGAAATTCGAGTGATTGATTACAATGGCGATCAACTTGGCATTATGAAAACTAATGTGGCCTTTCAACGTGCGAAAGACTACGGACTTGATTTAGTAGAAATCTCTCCCACAGCCAAACCTCCTCTTTGCAAAATAATGGATTATGGAAAATTCAAATATGAGCAGGAAAAAAAACGCAAAGAACAGAAAAAGAATCAGGTACAAACAAAACTAAAAGAGGTCAAATTTCGTGTGAATGTCGATAAACATGACTACGAAACAAAAGTACGTAACCTCAGAAAATTTATTGATAACGGAGATCGAGTTAAAATTTCTCTGATGTTTAGAGGACGTGAAAATGCGCATACTCAACTTGGATTCGAGGTCATTAATCGAGTTATTCAAGAGACCGTTGACATTACAACCGTGGATCAATCGCCTAGGCAACAAGGACGGTTTGTAACCGCGATTCTCATACCTAAAAAAGCTAAAAAATAGTTACTCAGCTCGTATTTTATTTCGCAGATGCCTCTATAAACCCTTTAAACAATGGATGAGGCTTAATCGGTTGAGACTTAAGTTCTGGATGTGCTTGGGTAGCTACAAACCAAGGATGCCCAATTAACTCGATCATTTCAACCACCCCAATTTCGGGGTTTAAGCCCGAAAGAATCATTCCATTCTGCTCAAGAATATTCCGATATGAATTATTTACCTCATATCGATGGCGATGACGCTCAGATATCGTATCATCGCCATATGCAAGATGAACTTTAGAACCTACTTGCAGATTGCAATCATATGCCCCTAGACGCATCGTGCCACCCATTTCAAAGACATCCGCTTGCTCTTCCATTAAACAAACAACAGGATGTGGAGTCTTCTTTGCTCGTTCGTCATCAAATTCGGTCGAATCAGCTCCATCTAATCCACAAACATTTCGGCTGAAGTCAATCACGGCACATTGTAATCCCAGACAGATACCTAAAAATGGAATCTTCTCTTCACGAGCATATTGGGCCGCCATAATTTTACCTTCCATTCCACGTGAACCAAACCCACCGGGAATTAAGATTCCATCCACATTTTTTAAAATTGTTGGATCTAGTTCGATATCTTCCGCAGCGATCTTTTCGACGATCACTTTTTTACCCAAAGCATACCCACCATGCATAAGTGCCTCATCAACCGATTTGTAAGCATCTTGCAATTCAGAATATTTTCCCACCATCCCAATACGCACTTCGCCTTCAGGAGCTCGAATCACACTTAATAGGTTTTCCCAATCATCTAATGAGGATGCAGGTCGTTCGATCTGGAACCGATCCAAAATAATTTCATCTAATCCAGCTTTCGATAAGATCAAAGGAATTTCATAAATACTATACTCAACATCTTTTTCAACAATAACGCACGATCGATCTACGTTACAAAAAAGAGATAATTTTTCCAAATGCTCCGTCTCCAGATCCACTTCTGTTCTACAAATCAATACGTCAGGCATAATTCCTATTTCACGTAATTTAGCAACGCCCTGCTGCGTCGGTTTTGTTTTAACCTCTCCTGCAGCTGATATATAGGGAATGTATGTTAAATGTATGAAAAGAAAGTTTTCACGGCCTACTTCAAGTGCCAGTTGCCGCATCGATTCAAGAAAGATTAAACCTTCAATATCTCCAACGGTACCACCTAGTTCAACAATCACCACATCGGGATCTTCAGACTCTATATCCCGAATACGTGACTTAATTTCATTTGAGATATGAGGAATCATCTGAATGGTTGCACCCAAGTAATCACCTTTGCGCTCTTTATGCAGAACATCCCAATAGATACTACCCGCGGTTATATTACTCCGTTGCGAAGTAGGCTGGCCTGTATAGCGTTCATAATGGCCTAAATCCAGATCGGTCTCTGCACCATCATCAGTAACAAATACTTCACCATGTTGATAAGGACTCATCGTTCCGGGATCAACATTCAAATAAGGATCCATTTTTAACATTCGGATCGAAAGACCCCGATTAATTAATAATCGACCTACTGAAGCGGCAGTAATACCCTTTCCAAGAGAAGAAACCACGCCACCTGTGATAAATAGGTATTTAGTCATAACCGCACCTCTATTTTGATTAACAAGCACGGAAAGGAAAACTATAGGGTTTTTTATAAAAGCCCGAGTAAAAAGTTATAATTAGTTTCACAAGCTCCTGCCTCTTCATGCTTGACCAATTCAAGCCACTCGACAATTCTAAAACATACTTTCAAAAAAGGTACATCATAATGAAAATTTTAGTCCTAAATGGTCCCAACCTACATCTATTAGGTCAACGTGAACCGGAAATATATGGAAAAGAGACACTCCATGATATTGAGACCCTTCTCATCTCTTCTTTTTCCGATCAAGATATTTTATTTAAGCAGTCCAATTCGGAGGCAGAACTCATTACTTGGATCGGAGATGCACCCGCTGAATACGACGGAATAATTATCAATCCCGCTGCATTCACTCATACAAGTTTAGGTATCTATGATGCATTGAAGGCAATCTCATCAACTGTTCCTGCTGTAGAAATTCATCTGAGTAATACACATCAGCGCGAAGAAATAAGACACAAAAGCTTAACCGCAAGCGCATGCATTGGACAAATAATGGGCTTCCGCAGTTATGGATATGTCCTCGGGCTGAAAGCACTCGTTAACTATATTGAATCAAACCGCTAAACAATCATCTCTCGAAACGCATCTTCCAACACTTGTCGTTCCGGTAACGTCGTACTCATGCGCCGACTTAGCTGTTCAATACCTTGAAGCATAAAAAGAAGTTCATCTAGATGATATCTAGCACCAAGCTCAGCCAATCGCTCGTAATATGTAGGAAAAAATAGAGAAGACGGCGCCAACTCCATTTGCACCGCTACAATATCTCTCAACCAATATAACAATTGTTCTACAATCATATGTTGATCTTGTTTTCTATATGCAGCCAAGCGAGCATCTAGTACCTCTTTTGATATAGAATCATCATCTTTACTTTGATCTAA
>DOEU01000134.1:4655-7028 GCA_003532555.1 Verrucomicrobiota bacterium
ATGATGGCTTCTATACCCGATTGTGGCGGAAAAATTGAAAAAATAGTTTCTATATTAATATCAAAAGATTTCTCAGAGGCACCACATTTAATTCGCTGGCATCGACTCTTAATTGTTGGAAGGAGTCCACTAACATTTTCTGATACAAGAATTAAAATACTTCTTCCAGGAGGCTCCTCTAAAATTTTTAATAATTTATGCTGAGCCATAGGTTGCAAACGATCAGCATATAAAATAACCGCCGCTTTCCACCCACCACTAAAAGAGGTTTTATGCATTCGATTAATCAAGTTTTCCACATCAGCGACAACAATCTGTCGGCTTTTACTACTCGGCTCTAACCATAATGTATCGACATGTTTTTGGGATCGAATAGATTGGCAACAACTACACGTAGTATTAGGCTTCTCTACATCTTCACAAAAGAGCAACTGCAACATTCGCACCGATAAATCAACCCCTTGTTTTGAAGGACTCCCCTCCAATAAATACGCATGAGCAATATGCCCATTTGAAAAGCTATGTTTCACATTCTTCCATGAATCTATATGAAGTGCATCTGCTTCCATTATGATCCCAATTTAATTATCCACTGAAAAATGTTATCGGCAATCACATCTGGATCTTGACTGCCATCCATAGATTTGAATCGATTTTCGGTCGTACTAAGCATCCGATATCCATCAATAACGCGTTGATGGAAGTCAAGTGATTCAGATTCAATTCTATCCTTTTCACCATTTATTTCACTATATCGGCGTGTGAGCCGCTCAAAGCAGGTGCGAATATTTAATTCCAGTAATACCGTCAACGAAGGAAATAAGCCTTGTGTTGCATAACAATTAAGTCGCTCAATCAGATCAATATCACCACCTCGACCATATCCTTGATAAGCTACACTTGAATCAATGAATCGATCACACAGCACCCATTTACCCTCATGTAATGCAGGGAGTATTATTTCATTCACCAATTGAGCACGGCTCGACATAAAGAGTAATAATTCTGCAGTATTCGATAAACCTGCTGGATCCTTAGCCTGCAATGATTGCCTAATAGATTCACCTAAATGCGTCCCCCCAGGCTCTCGAACAGAGATAACTTGCTCCCCCATCTCAATCAGCTTATCTGACAGATATTTTATTTGAGTAGACTTACCGCTGCCCTCTGGGCCCTCAAATGAAATTAGACGACGGTTAATCATTAGGCTTTTCTAAGCTTATATCCTTCAGAAGCATCTTTTATAAGCCACCCTTTGGAGACTATTTCATCTCTTAAACGATCAGATTCATTCCAATTTCTTTTATTTCTCGCACTCATTCGCAACTCAGCTAAATCAATTATATCGCTTGGAATCTTTTCTTCGACCGGTATCAAAAAGCCCAATACCGCATCCAATTCAAACCATAATTGAAGAAGAGCCAAAGCTTGAGCTGATGACATATTACTCTCTTTCAATTCAATATTTCCAACATGCACAATTTCAAAAATAGCAGCAAGTGCACCCGATATATTCATGTCATCATCCATCTCACGCACAAATTGATCTCGAGCTTGAGCAGCCCATATTGGCAACTCCGTAGCAACAGATTCGTTAGCCGCACAATCTTTCAATGAAAGATAAAATTCATCCAATCTACGCAAGGCAGCTCGATTTGCCTCAAGTGATGAAAAAGTAAAATTAAGCGCTTGGCGATAATGTGTAGCCAACAGCTCGTACCGAATTTCCCGTCCGCTGTAACCCTTATCTAAAAGATCTTGCATAGTATAAAAATTACCTAATGATTTAGACATTTTCTTTCCATCTACAATCAAATAACCGCAATGCATCCAATATTTTGAATACGTTTCACCAGATACCGCTTCAGATTGAGCGATCTCATCTTCGTGGTGAGGAAAAATATTATCTACGCCACCCGTATGTAGATCAAAGCTCTCACCCAATATGGTCGTACTCATGGCCGAACATTCGATATGCCAACCAGGCCGACCCCTTCCCCATGGAGATTCCCAAAAGACATCGCCATCTTTTTCGTCATGGGCTTTCCAGAGTGCAAAGTCCCCTACATTGTCTTTTTCATATTCATCTTGGCTAACGCGGGAACCAGATCGCATGCCCTCTCGGTCCAGACGGGCTAAACAGCCATATCTCTCAAATTTATCAATCCGATAATAAACAGATCCATCCTCAGACTGATATGCATACCCTTTATCAACTAGCTCCTGAATCATCTCTATCATTTGCGGAATATAATCCGTTGCTGCTGGATAGTGTTCAGCAGGTTCGATATTAAGAATGTTCAAATCATTAAAAAAAGCATCGATATATTTAGCCGTAAACTCCTTAAGACTTTTTCCTTCAGTAATCGAATG
>DOEU01000077.1 GCA_003532555.1 Verrucomicrobiota bacterium
TGTATCTGGAAGCGCATCTGTCGCCTCTTCGGTTGCCTTAACCTCTGGGTCGTTCTTTTTTTCGTCTTTACTCATTGAAAGCATCTCCATTTGCAAGGACTGAAAAATACGCAATCTATCGAAGGTGTCAACTGGTCATTGCTGATCTTATCCATTCTGTCTCAATCAGATCTCAGTAGATCTGATCGCCTCCGCGCTAAGCGGCTCTGCCTCTTCTTTTGTTATCTTCTAACGAGGGAGTTAAACAAGCGACTCCTTTTGTATGGGAAATTTCGTCTCACGCTCCATGCATTGTTCTTTTTAGCTGCATGATAAATAGAAACAGGCTCCACAAAAACATCACGCCAAGCGCAATCCCCAAGACCGCCCATCCGCCCCATAGAGCCAAAAGTGGAATAGCCAGGCCCGTCCATAAACCACCACCCATAAAAGGTTCATGCAATAACTGCTTCGATGCAAACGCACTAGCCGCTTCGGTCTTACAATCGGGATCAACGGTTCTTAAAAGCAATAACCCCGTCGCCGTCACGCCCATCGATTGTCCCAACTCCGCAATAGCTCGCTCAAACCAAGCATCGTTAAATACCCGCGGTGCAATCACCCGCAAGCAGAAGAAATTCCAGAGCATTCCCCCCACCACCAATAGCACCAAAGGCACCCAACCCGCTGCCACGATATCCAACTGAATCGATGCAATCGCGGACACCACTAAAAAATCGAGCGACGCATTCTGAACCTGCAACATCAGCCCTCGGCAAATTAATTTTGTTCGATCAAATGCATCACAAAATAACTGCACGACCACCCCGCCCAACATGCACAGCGGAAATAAAGGAAAGCTCGCCATCAACTCGCCCCAACGACCTGGCAAAGCCGATGCGATTTTCAAGAAGCTCTCTTTAAAAATCCATCCCAATAAAATAGCAAGCCCTACAAAAGCTAGCTGTAAAGAGAGGGTCCCCACAATATCACTCGAGATGGTGAGCGTTCCTACCGCTCGTCGCTCTGCCAAAGGAATTGGTGCATGCGAAGCTACCAGCCCACGCCGAATCGCCCAGTTCACCAGTGCCATCCCCATGATAATCGCCCCTAAAATACCAACCGTTGCCGCCGCTAAAGCCATATCTTTAATTTCAGGAAATCCCAACGAATCGAACACGGGCGCCATTCCGCCTGCGGTTCCATGTCCCCCTTCAAACCCGACCGGCATGATCCCCGCATACACATCAGGTACCCCAAACCACGGTCCCAACAAAAGAAGCACTATCAAACACCCCACCGCATACTGACCCCAAGCCACCAACTGCCCATAGGCCAATTGCCGACTACAGCTCTTCCAAACCGTTTTAATTTTCGGCACCCGCACACCCATAAATAAAGCTGCAAAAACAATGTTAATCAATAAGCCGGGTAACGTGTTCCACCCCGCTGTTAAGGCAGGATTCACAGAGATGCCATTATATCGTAGCCATTGCCAAACAATCAATCCGATCAAGCCGCCAACCACGCTTGCCGGCAAAAAAAGACGCTGAATCCAATTCACCTTACGGCGCAAAACAACACCCACCATTAATAAGCCAGCTAAGATTCCAAATGAGATCATGTCACCTCTCCCTGCATGGAAAAGAATCTAGCCAAGATCGATGTGGGTGTCGAGCCGATCAACGACGCAGAACTCCATCCGCTGTCCGCTTGACGCTCTTCCCTTGCAACGGCTTAATAGACCCATGACAACTATCGACCCAAAGCAACTGCTCCTAACCGCGCAACATGCGGTGAGCTCAGCCGCCTTGCATGTCAACGAAAACCTCCATCGACGCGAAGAGTCGCTCTCGACTGATGCCCATGATATCAAGCTCGCCCTCGATGTAGAGTGCCAAGCCCTCATCGAAACCTGCATTCATGAATCGTTCCCTGAGCACGCCATCCTCGGAGAAGAAGGAGCCACTCCCAAACTCGATATGCCCTATGAATGGATTATCGATCCTATCGATGGAACCGTTAATTTTTCACATGGATTTCCCTATTGGTGTAGTTCCGTTGCCGTTCAGTATAATGGAAAAACGATTGCGGGCGCCGTTTATGCTCCGGAGACTAATGAACTTTTTTCTGCGACTATTAGCGAGCCTGCCTGCTGCAACGGAGTTGCAATTCAAGCAGCCCAACGCCCCCATCTTGCCGATGCCATGGTGCTCACCGGCATGAATAAGCAACGCATCTATACCGATCAGCCCGCCTTTTCCACCTTCTCTTCGCTTGCCAACCAAGCGCAGAAGATCCGTATTTCAGGTGCCGCGGCTCTTGATCTCTGCCACGTGGCGGCCGGAAAATGTGATGCCTTTCTAGAATACGGCCTCTACGTATGGGATTTTGCTGCTGCCGGTTTAATAGCTCAACAAGCCGGAGCAATTTTTACCTTACACCCCGACCTAGCGGTTCCCCATCGAGCCGCTGTTCTCTGCGCCAATCAAGATTTGCACACCGAATTAGAACTGCTCTGGAAAGAAGGCATACCTCATGCCTAAGAGTCCGGCTATCTATGAGTTATATGAAGCCGCCGTGCAAAATGTGGAAACCGATCTCAACTTTGGTCGACGGGTATACAAACGCCATAACAAAACGGAACCCAAACAAATCCGTGAAGATTTTTGCGGAACCGCCCTCTTGGCCGCCTGCTGGACTCAACAAAATCCCACACACTCAGCTTGCGGTATTGACCTTCATCAACCCACCTTAGACTGGGCCAAGCAGCACCATCTCGTACCTCTCACGCCAGATGAGCAAGCCCGCATAGATCTGCGATGCGAAGACGTGCTAACTACACAACCGCCTAAAGTCGATCTTACCTTTGCTCTCAACTTTTCCTTCTGTGTTTTTAAGCATCGCAAACAGTTACTCACCTACTTTAAGAATGTCCGCTCCGGGCTTAAAAAAAATGGACTATTCATTCTCGATATCTATGGAGGAACCGAATCCACTATCGTCAAAAATAATAAAGTACGAGATATTCCTGGATTCACAACCCAGCAGGGTGTCGATGTTCCTTGTTTTGAATATATCTGGGATCAAGCTGTCTACAACCCAATCAATCATCACACCACCTGCCATATCCATTTCAATGTGCCCGGCATAAAAAGATATAACCGTGCTTTTACATATCACTGGCGACTCTGGACGCTGCCCGAAATTCGTGAAATCATGCAGGAAGCTGGATTTTCAAAAAGCGAAGTCTATCTACACGACTTTGATGAAAACGGCGAATCGGATGAAACCTTTCGCCTTCGCTCAACCTATGAAAACGTAGAAGGCTGGCTTGCCTATATCGTTGGCATTAACTCTTAAAGGATCCCTTATGACCAAAATCGAACGCGCACGAACCGCTAAAACCATTCTCGATCGTCTCTATCCCACCGTGCCTATTCCCCTTGATCATACCGACCCCTTTACCCTACTTATTGCAGTTCTTCTCTCCGCACAATGCACCGATAAACGCGTTAATTTAGTGACCCCTGCGCTCTTTAAAATAGGCCCCACTCCACAAAAAATGGCGCACCTATCCGTCGCTGAAATTCTCGGATGCATTAAAACCTGTGGTCTCGCTAACAGCAAAGCCAAGAATGTGAAGCGCCTCGCAGAACTTTTACTAGAGCGACACGATGGTATTGTACCTGCAAATTTTGAAGCCCTAGAAGCACTTCCTGGAGTCGGCCATAAAACCGCCGGAGTTGTAATGAGCCACGCATTCCATATCCCCGCCTTTCCCGTCGACACCCATATTCATCGTCTCGCCCAACGCTGGAAATTAACCTCTGGAAAAAATGTAGTTCAAACCGAAATCGATCTTAAAAAACTGTATCGTCGCGACGACTGGGGAAATCTGCACCTTCAAATCATCACCTATGGAAGAGAACACTGCACCGCCCGCCGCTGCCACGGACTTACATGCGAGATCTGCCGCACTTGTTTCCCTAATCGGATTAAACCGATTCATGCAAAAAAATCATAAGCGCTTTTGCCTTCTCTCTCGATTAACACTATCTTGCCGGCATGGAAAATATCTGGATTGCTTTAGGACTTACGATTTTTGCTGGACTCGCAACGGGGATCGGCAGCGCCCTTGCATTCTTGGCCAAACGAACTGACTTTCGCTTTTTATCGATCGCCACCGGCTTTTCAGCTGGCGTTATGCTCTATGTCTCCTTTGTGGAGATCTTCATTAAAGGCGCTGACTCTCTTATTGACCATTACGGCGATCCATTAGGCCACTGGATTAACGTCGCCTCCTTCTTTGGAGGTCTTGGACTGATAGGCATCATCGATGCCCTTATTCCACATGCCGAAAACCCACATGAAATTCATACTGAGTTTGAAACCACCCCGCTCTCCGATCCCTCCGCCCCACTACCTACCGCCGAAGAGTTACAAATGAAAACGATTGCCACCACTGGAAACGCTGACATGCCCAACAGTAGACTACTGAGGATGGGTCTCTTCACTGCCCTTGCTATTGCCATTCATAATTTTCCAGAAGGACTCGCAACCTTTCTTGCCGCCCTTGAAGATCCTTCCCTTGGTGTAGCTATCGCCATCGCCATAGCCCTGCATAACATTCCAGAAGGAATCAGTGTCTCTGTGCCTATTTTTTATGCCACCGGCAATCGAAAGAAAGCCTTTTTCTGGTCCTTCATGAGCGGGTTAGCTGAGCCCATTGGCGCCATTATCGCCTACACCGCACTCAGACACTTTGTCGGCGGCGAGAACGGAGTTATCCCCTCCAATATTATGGGCATCCTTTTCGGCGGTGTCGCCGGCATAATGGTTTATATCAGCCTCGATGAACTTCTGCCCACCAGCCGCGCCTATGGCAAAGGGCACGACAGCATGATCGGGCTCGTTGCAGGCATGGCCATCATGGCGTTGAGTTTACTTCTCATGCGGTGATCGACAGGTTCTTTGCTTTTATCCGAAACCTTAAATGAGTACTATTTCACATATTAAAGGAAAGGGAAGAATCATGTTTCCAGAAGTACGATTACGTCGACTCCGCCAAAGCAACGGTATTCGCCGCATGCTAAGCACACCCCTACCCGGACCCGAAAAACTCATTTGGCCCACATTTGTGATCCCCGGAGAAAATAGACGAGAGCCGATTGAATCAATGCCCGGTCAAGCCCGACTTAGTACTGATAAACTACTCATCGAACTGGCCCCACTTGTTCAAAACGGTCTCGGTGGTGTTCTCCTATTTGGATTAGCCGACACCGGCGAAAAAGATTCTCATGGTAGCGCCGCCTATGCGACCCATGGAACCGTTCAAGAAGCCATTAGAGCTGTCAAAGAAGCTTTTCCTCAACTCGTTGTAATTGCCGACGTATGCGTATGCGCCTACACCAATCATGGCCACTGTGGCCCGTTGAATTCGACCGGCGGGGTGGATAATGATGCATCTCTCTCTATTCTCGAAAAAGTAGCCTGTTCCATGGCAGCTGCCGGGGCAGATATCGTCGCGCCATCAGCTATGATGGATGGACAAGTAATAGCGATTCGCAAAGCACTTGATGCTGCGGATTATACTCAGACCCTCATTATGTCTATATCCACCAAATTTGCATCTTCTCTTTACAGTCCTTTTCGAGACGCTGAAAAATCAAGCCCTGGAGAAGGAGACCGTAATGGCTATCAAGCTGCTCCCGGTGATCTCCGGACCGCCCTTAGAGAATCTAAATTTGATGAAGATGAAGGCGCTGACATTTTAATGCTAAAACCTGCCTTATTCTACCTAGATATTCTTAGTCACCTGCGTGCCAATACCGATCTACCCCTTGCCGTGTATAATGTTAGCGGAGAATACGCCATGCTCCACGCCACTGCTGATCGCGGGTGGGGAGATTTAAAAGCTATGGTACGTGAATCCATGATTTCCCTTTCACGATCCGGTGCAGACTTAATTATCACTTATTGGGCAAACCAATACGAACAGCTTCTTCAGGACTAAAACATGTCATCATCACATTGGTTTGAAAGAGCAAAAGCAGTCATTCCCGGGGGAGTGAATAGCCCTGTTCGCGCTTTCAACAGCGTCGGAGGAACGCCTGTCTATTTTTCTTCTGGGAAAGGAGTAATTGTACAGACCGAAGACGGCGCCGATTTAATCGACTTCTGCGGATCTTGGGGGCCACTCATTTTAGGCCATGCTCGAGATGAGGTGATCGAAACCGTTAAAAAAACCGCCGAACAAGGAATGACGTTTGGAGCTAATACGCGCCTCGAAGCCGAATTTGCCGAACTGCTGTGCCATCAAATTCCTGAGATGGATATGGTCCGTCTCGTCAATTCAGGGACCGAAGCGGTTATGACTGCCATTCGACTCGCGAGGGGTTATACCAATAGGCGTAAAATCATTAAATTCGAAGGCTGCTATCATGGCCACACCGACTACATGCTTGTAGCATCCGGTAGCGGGCTTCTCACCGGCGGAATCTCATCCTCTGCCGGCGTCTCAAAAACTGCTACCGCAGAAGTATTTGTCGCCCCCTACAATGATCTTGAATCCACACAAGCCATTCTCGCCGAACACGGGGATGACATTGCCGCTGTTATCGTTGAACCGGTCGCAGGAAATATGGGACTAGTCAAGCCAGCCGAAGGCTTCCTCGAGGGCCTTCGAAAGGCAACCCAAACCGCCGGAGCGATCCTTATCTTTGATGAAGTGATTAACGGCTTCCGATTAGGACCAACATCCTACGGTCATATGTGCGGTGTTCACCCCGATCTTACTACACTCGGAAAAATCATTGGAGGCGGGCTACCTATTGGAGCCATTGGCGGAACAAAATCGATCATGGAACATCTCGCCCCACTTGGCCCCGTCTATCAAGCTGGAACCTTAAGCGGTAATCCAGTTGCCGTTGCCTCTGGCAAAAAAACCGTGGAACTTCTCCGAGATGAATCCCCATATCTCAAAATGGAAATTCTTGGCCAGCGAATGGCAAAAGGTCTCCAGCACGTCGCTACCGAAAAAGAGTTAGATCTCCACTGTGCTCAACTAGGAGGCATGTTCACTCCCTTCTTTCGCAAAGATGTAGTAACAAACCTGGAAGGTTCAAAAGCCTGTGATCAAGAAGCTCACGCACGTTACTTTCATCATATGCTGCAACACGGATTTTACACCCCGCCCAGTGGATTTGAAGTCACCTTTATCTCTGGAGTACATACCCACGAACAGATTGATGCTTTCATCGAAGCATTCTATCAATTTGAAGGCTAGTTCGTTCCCACTCCTATTAACGATTTGTAAAATTCTTTAACTATTATGGTGTATTCGTAGGAATGTTTTCAGCAAAATGTTCCAATATATATGAAAAAAGCAGAACCCTCAA
>DOEU01000090.1 GCA_003532555.1 Verrucomicrobiota bacterium
GGATGCGTCACATAAACCTCATTATGGGCAATCAACCAAGCGTCCCTATAGATGCCACCAAAATAGGTAAAATCTAACTGCTCTTGCGCTTTTCCAGGCGGATAGTCAGGGTCGTTACTATTATCCGCACGCACCGCTATAATATTTTCACCCATCTGAAGATGCTCTGTCACATCTATATGAATCGGGAAATATCCCCCAAAATGAGTGTCTATTAAGACTCCATTCACCCACACCTTCGAAGCACCCATAATACCTTCAAAATGAACAAATACCCTTTTACCCGCAAAAGCAGGAGGGAGACTGAACTGTTTTCGATACCACGAGGGTCCTTGATAATTAATCCCCCCGCTGGCAGAAAGGGGCAATAACTCCATTCCATCTGGCAGGTTTACCCATTCCCATGTCTGGTCATCATAATCAGTCGCATGCGCTCCCGAGGGGTCGCCTTTGAAAAAACGCCAACCCACATTAAAATTCATTGCCTGACGCACCGAAGGGTTGGTTTCATAAAAACCAGCTGTTGAAAATTCTGGTATAAATAGATGAGGGCTCGCACCGACTTGAGCCATCAACCCGAGTAAAAATAGAATTGGGAGTAAACGTGTTTTAATCATTATTTACTCTTCCACTGCCTCTTTTATCCACCACTTATGATTTCCAAGTGTAGGGAAAGCGGTCGATTTTAATTGTGCTTTCCAGGCAGTGTGTTTCTCAAGTAATTCCTCATTTCTATCTAAATCTATCTTAGACAAATTAACCTTTTCAGAGACATCCTCTACTAGATTGAAAACAGCGTATCCCAATTTATCTCTCTTTCGTTCGTCAACTAATTTGAAATCTCCACTCCGAACCGCCATCCCATTACGGATAAAATCTCTCCAGAAAAGATAATCATGAGGAGCTTCTTTATTTTTATTCGTAACAAACGGAAGAAGGTTCACTCCATCTAAGGGACGCTCCGAAGCAATCTCCACCTCTGCCAATGCGGTAATGGTTGCCATAATATCGAGTGATATAATCGGATGTGTATAGACCGTTCCGGCTGGTATTGTACTAGGCCAACGCACTGCAAACGGAACGCGTAAACCCCCTTCGAAAAGACTGCCTTTATGATCTCTTAAAATTCCATTATCTGATGAATTATTTGAAGCTCCTCCATTATCAGAAAGAAAAAAAACGAGGGTATTATCATCCAGACCACACTCCGTCAGCGTTTGTAAAATCTGACCTACGCCATCATCAACAGCGCTTACCATAGCGGCATAATTCCTTCGTCCCCAATTTTCAATATGGGAAAATCGATCTAAATATTTTTGCGTTGCTTGCAATGGATTATGGGGTGCGTTATACGCCACATACAAAAAGAATGGGTCGTTATTTTTAGAACATTTTTTAATAAAATCAACCGAAGCATCACTCAAGACATCCGTTAAATAGTCAGCATCCACATCCACCCGTTCGCGATCATGAATCAATTTTGTTCGATACCAATCAAACGGTTTTTTCACTTCCGATAAATCATTCAAATTATATTGCCGAGGGAAATAACTATGGCCTCCTGATAAAAAGCCAAAGAAATGATGAAATCCCCTATTTAAAGGATGATGGACCGGATGCGATCCCATATGCCATTTACCAATGATCGCATTTTTGTAGCCCACCTTCGTAAGCACTTCAGCTATATTTTCCTCCTCAAGAGGAATGCCTGCCTCAGGATGGTTTGGACTGATTGTTGGGTTAGTTGTAAACCCAAAACGGTCTTGATAACGCCCCGTTAAAAGACCTGCTCGACTTGGACCACATACCGGATAACTGACATATCCATCAGTAAATTTTACACCTTCATAAGCAATCCGATCAATATTTGGAGTTGGAATATCTGTACATCCATTAAATCCAACATCTCCATATCCTTGATCATCAGTTATTATTATTATCAAGTTTGGTTTTTCTCTAATCGGTAAAGAAAAAGCTTCAACTGATAAAATTGAAGTAATTAAGAATAGAGGTAATAAATTAATTAAGCGCATTTTATTCCTGTCTCTGTAATGAACCGCCTGAATATTAATTATTTCTATATTTAGGATTTATACCAATATATTAATCTATTTCTTCGGTACGGTTCATAAGTGGTTGTATAAGATATGAATATGAATAGTATTTTTCCAATAATCTATTCTCGTCAAGGGGTGATTCTTTCCAAGAATTGATTCCACCTACACCACTTTGTGATGCATCAATAGTCAGAAAAATTGAATCTGACCGGTCCATCTGGAAACTGTAAGCAGAATTCCGCATAGTTTCATTACTGTAATAACGAGAAGTAAATCCAAAAACTTTATCTACAGCTTTTATAATTAATCCATCGCCTGATTCGTCAACAAATTTGACCCAACTGATATCGGTTTTATTTCCATTAGCCTGCGGCCGTGAATATTCAGTCCACGTTTCATCAACAGATTTACTAAATCTACCCACAGGTTCAAATGCACGCCCCCTATATGTCTCTCCTTTTCGACCAAACCATGTTATCTGGTTTAGATCTTTAGATATCATCCACTCCATTCCTACTCTCAATGGAGGTAATATTTTTTTAGGTGTATTGCTAAAATCGACTGACATGTTAACTAATATTTCACCGTTACTATAAATGGTATATAATTCAGTGATATCTGCTTTTATCGATTTCGCTTCCTTAGTTATTTTTATCTTCGCGGTATTTCTAAGATTTTGAACATCAATGTGTATTACTTTAGCATTACTTCCTGCTTGATGTAATAACTTACTTGGCTTCGGCCATTGACGAAGTTCATTATCGTTCCAAGCTCTTGAGAAGAGTGGAATTCCACCTCTATCAATCCATAATTTATCATTAATTTTATATGATTCAAGTACACCACTAACACGATCAAAAACAATATGAAAACCGTCTGATTTAACCACGATTGAGGAATCATCTTCTATACAATCAAGTTGATTATCTTGATCTTGTGCAACATGGTTTAGACTTTGAGCACTTAGCTGAAATTGATCCCAAGCCAGCAAATGCCCTTCTTTCACTAATGCGTGATATGCTGGAGTCGCTCTAAATTCAAATAGTATGAATATATTTTCATTTTTATTAAAAAATAAATCATAATCACTCTTTGAAATACCTATATCTGATAATTCAAAGATCCGAGACTCACGTGCACCAAGTGTTAAATTCTCAATATCTCCGTGGGCTATTATTTGACCCTCTTTTTCAACCTTCCAATGACCTGTTACTAAATCATCAGCATCTGCATGATCGTACCAATTTTTAATATTAAACTCTCCAGATCTTAAGTTACCTATTGATACGTGAATTCCTCTCTGCAAATATTTCATGGCGAATAAACCGGGGTGAGGCTTTTGCTCTGAATCGATTAAGCCGTTCATACAAAAGTTCCCATCATGATGTATGCCAACAGGATCCTCAAAGTAACCTCCATATGCAAAAAATGTTTCCTCCACAGGTCCGATCCCAAGGTTCATAATATACTCTGGAGGAATCGGCTCACGTATTCCTTGATCCATCCAATCCCATACAAATCCACCTTGAGCGCGGTTATCTTCATAAAAAAGATCCCAATACTTATCTGCTCCACCATTTGAATTTCCCATTGCATGCATATATTCAGCAATAATATATGGTCGCTTATCTTTTTTAATATCAGCGGATATTTTTTTAGAAGATGCATACATATTATTAATGATGTCAGTATTTGGACGACCCGCCTTAACTGATGTCCTCTCATAATGAACTGGACGGGTTGGATCATTCGATTTCATCCAATCAAAACATTCTTTAAATGCTATTCCATCACCAGCTTCATTCCCCATAGACCAAACAACTACAGATGCATGATTTTTATCTCTTTCCAGAACTCGCTCTACACGATCTAAATGCGCTGGAATCCATTCAGGCTGCTTCGCAAGACACGCTTCCTCATAACCTACTCCATGCGATTCTATGTTTGCTTCATTCCAAAGTATGATTCCATATTGGTCGCACAAGTCATACCATTCTGGCAGGTTAGGATAGTGTGCTGTTCTTACAGCATTAAAGTTATTCTCTTTTAGAAGTCTGATATCCTCTAACATTGATGCGGTATCAACAACATGTCCCATATCAGCATGATGCTCATGTCGATTAACGCCCCTGATTAAAAGTGGATTTCCATTTAAACATAGTCGTTCATTAAGAATTTCAACTTCTCTAAAACCAATTCGCTGAGGTATAATCTCAATTACTTTACCCCAAGAGTTACGATGTTTTAGTAACAGCATATATAAATTTGGGTTTTCTGCAGTCCACTTTTTAGGATCATTCACATCGAAAGAAAAAGAGATTTTAGACCGACTTCCTTTACGGTCTTTTACTATCAATTCTCCAAAAGCATCGAATAATAATACCTCTACTGAACCTTGCGGACTGTCAATTTCGACATTTACATTTAACTCCGCGCTCTGATAATTTTCATCTAAATCGGTTGTAACGCAGAAATCTCTAATATGCGTTTGTGGTGTACTCCAAAGATAAACATCTCTAAATATTCCCGATAATCTCCAAAAGTCTTGATCTTCCAGATAAGATCCATCTGACCATCGATATACTTCGACGGCAACGAGATTTTCTCCCTCTTTCAAATATTCAGTAATATCAAATTCAGCAGGTGTCCGACTACCTTGAGAATAACCAACGCGCTCTCCATTTATCCAAAGATAAAATGCTGATTGAACACCATCAAATACAATACGAGTTGTACGATTATGCCATTCATCATTTATAGTAAAACTCCTTCTATACGAACCAACTGGATTCCAATTTGTTGGAGCATTAGGTGGATCCATTTTGAAGGGATACTTAATATTAGTATATATTTTTAGACCATATCCTTCAATTTCCCAATTTGAAGGGACAGGGATTGTGGCCCAATCTGATGCATCAAATTGAGGATGCTCAAACCCAACAGGACGATCTTTTGGTGATCTAACCCAGTTAAAATTCCAATCACCATTCAATAAATGAAACCATTTCGAATTAGTCCTATCATAATTTAAAGCATTTTCTTCACTAGCATATACCATCATCGTAGATCTAGGATCTTCTCTATTCTGATGTAATATTGATAAGTCATTCCATTCAACCGCATGAACTGAGTATGAAACACCCATCATTAAATAAAATATTTTAGCTAACTTTTGCATTATTCAGTACTCCCATTATTTCTATACGAATATAACCTTTTCGCCATTGATCGGAATGCATCTATCAACTCAACATATGGCGTATCTGAAGTTGAAACAATCCCACAGTTTGCATTCTCATTATCAAAATAACGACTCCCCGTTGGAGAATCATAATAATGAAACCAATGCGCCCCCACACACCGCGGATTATCTAACGCACTCTCAATAAAATATTCCATGCATTCGCCCCGGTTCCGCTGATCTGCAGCAAAACCAATCCCCGAGAAAAACTTACCTCGATCCAGTGCCCCAAAATCAAACTCCCCCACCAAAAAAGGCACATCCTCGGTAAAGAATGGTTGATCTCGTTCATCGCGCACATTGAACGCTTTCACATCTTTTTCATAGACATTCACACTAACCACATCGCAATATTTCGCCGCTGCCGAAAAAGCCTCTTTACGCAATGCCCCATCATGTAGTCGACTACCTAAATAGAGTTTATTCGGAGCTATCTTCTTAACGGCATCTCGACATTTTTTATAATATGTCTCCAAAAGATGAGAATAAAAGGCAAGCAAATCAGCCTCGCTCGCATTAGACACTTCTACTTGGCGCTTAGCAAAGAAAGCACCCAAAGCTCGACGCGCTGCAACTGAGTCATCACAATTAATTATATCGCGAACCACTTTAACCGGATTAGCGCCCCAATGAATCTCATTGTTGCAAAAGAACCCGATACAATAAGGATCATCAATCGCAAATTCATTCCCCCGAACCGCTCGCTCAACCCAAGCAGAAAACTTCGCTTCAAAAGGATCAACTAAT
The DNA here is from genome assembly GCA_003532555.1 of Verrucomicrobiota bacterium. Taxonomy (GTDB): domain Bacteria; phylum Verrucomicrobiota; class Kiritimatiellia; order Kiritimatiellales; family Pontiellaceae; genus Pontiella. The sequence goes on from DOEU01000090.1 coordinate 6,046, forward strand.
TTATGAATAGGCTTTAATTGTTTACCAGAAACCCATAACTCTTTCGTGTAAGGCATTTTTAAGTTGTCGGGCTGTTCCTTTACTACGGATGACCAAGCTCCACACGTATTCAATCCCCAAGAGCGCGCTCGACGAAGGGACCGGCTCTTAAAAATTTCACGATAGCTATCGCCATACTTTTTCCTCAAAATATAATCCCCACCTAAAAAAGCATTTACACCCTTATAATCTGGTGGTTCAAATCCCTTTCGACGGTCTCTATAATATAAATCACCAAAATTAGGGTCATCAAGATCAGGTAGGCCAGCATAAAAATGTGCCTTCCCGGGAAGGGCTATTCTGACAGGTTGATAACCTATTCCTGTACAACCAAATGACCAAAAGAGCTTCCCTACTGGATCAATAAACCACCATTTTCCATTTACTTTCTTTACTCTAAAATGACCCGTAGATTTAAACGTAGGTCCCTGATTCCATCCACCAAACGAATTATAACTCTTCGGTGCAGGATATTTTTTTAAATCTTGATCCTCTAATTTACGTTGGCGGATTAAATCTTGATCAGACATGACTTTATTCGGCCAATCTTCATGGATATATTGACCGTATTGATCAATAAATGGGAAAAAGGCATCGGGATTTTTCTCTAACAACACCGGTGAAGCCCGCCGAGTGGCACGAACGTCATCCACATAAACCGTCTGTGCATATGCCTTAGGTTGAAGTTCAAATAATAACTCACTAATCTGTGTTACATCCACGCCATACCAGACCAACATCTGTGCATGTGGAAGACCATGCATCTTTGGAAAAAGATCCATATACGATGGTTTTACCGCTGGATTTGAATATTTATGTCGAACTAATAAAGCATCAAACGAACGAGACTCTTCCACTGCAATCCATGCATTGTGCGATAAATTAGGTCTATACCAAGACTCACTCTGAGTCTTTACATCCTTAATCAGTATCCGAACAAATGCTTCATTAGCCCCTGTATTCTCAAAATCAACCGTCACATTGACATACGGCTTCAAATTCCAAACCCCCTCCGGAGCAAATAAACGAAACCGAACTGATTCGTACGGCTGCGCCACACACTTCAATCGCGTCTTTCCATCCACGAATACCTGCTCTACACATCCACTCTCAACCGTCAAAACCTTTGCAGAAAGCTTCGTACCATCTAAATTAACTAGCTTTTTATCGAAAGCTTGCGAAACCTTAACGCCAACCAAGAAGGTCAAAAGCATTAGGATAATTTTTATTCTACAATTCATTTTTAGACCACATTCCAAATTTTCTGTATAAATCCTATTCATAAAAAGCGGATAATATTACACCAAATATGCTCTCTAGCCTAACGTCTCTTATTTATGAAGAATAAGATTATATCTTAACATAACAAAATATGCCCACATAACAGTGAATAATGAAATAATGTATGCTAATTCTTCCATTAATCATATTTTCTAAATAGATTTAAAAAATGCATCTTGTAATTACACATATCTCACCTCAGCCTGTAACCATCTTAGGAGCTCAAAATGACCCATTTCAATCGTAATACATTCCATAAACAGCTACTAAGCGCGGTCGTCGGTTCCTCCGTGACTTCATCTCTCACCGCCGATCAGACGCATTCAAAAAAATCAGAATGGCGCAATCAGACAGCCACCATGAAATATCGTTCTCTTGGAAGAACAAATATGATGATTTCTCAACTTACCATTGGCACGGCTTTCTGGAAAAACGAGACCGTCTTTCCGCTTTTTGACACCTTAATAGAACGCGGTGTAAATTACGTCGACGCCTCACCCGCCTACCAACGTGGCGCCTCAGAAAAAACACTCGGCGCACTCTTAAATCGCCCCGGTCTAAGAGATCGTCTTTTTATCGCAAATAAAATCAGTTTCTATGATGAATTCCTCACTCGTCTTAGCAATGAAATTTTCAACGGATTGCCTAATGAAAAAAAGAAAGCACTTCGAAAACAAGCCAATCAACTTATGGAAGAGAAGAAGATCCTACGACCCGGGTATCACTTTACCTATTTTAAAAACCAAGCCAAAAAAATCGAACATTCTTGCCTCCGTCACGTCATCAATCAAGAGTACGGGCGCCTAAAAAGTTGGAAACCCAAAATTAAAGCCCGCATGCACGAACTCGTTATTGAATCGCTCAAAACATCGAATACCGACTATTTTGACATTCTCTTTTGCCCGCATGGCGTTGCCATTCCCGAAATGCTAGAAGACGAAAGTATTCGCGAAGTCATGGATGAACTAAAACAAAAAGGAATTATTCGCGCCTCTGCCGTCTCTATGCATAACGATGTGGCTGCTAATCTAAACAAAGCCATCGACCTCGGATTTTATGATATCTCAATGATCGCCTACAACATTGGTAATCACACGCAAGTGGCTTCCACGGTTCAACATGCTGCTGACCAGGGCATGGCACTCATCGCCATGAAAGCTTCACGCATTATGAATACACCAGAAAACCCGCAAAAAGAAATAAATCAGCTAGACCAACAGATCAAAGCCCCTCTATCGATTCATGCCAAAGGCTACCTCTGGGCCCTACAGCAACCTGGCATTACCGCTTGCATCTCTGATATGAAAACACCCGAAGAAGTGGTAGAAAATCTATCTATTTTCAACTATCTAGATACATAAATCTTATTGAACCGCCCACCGAATCAGATTGAACAAGACCTTGTCTGCTACCGGATCTTCTCCCAAATAAGGGGTAATGCGCAGCGCACTTAAGAGATAACAACCTTCGCCATAGGGAACTACCCCCATATCCATTCCATGAAAAGCCGGCTCTGGTCCCATATATGACTGCTGCTCATGTTTATCGCCCCCATAAAACCCATAGGTAACGGAACTAACGATCGGCTCGCCGGCCACATCGACCATCGTAAATGGAGCCCAAATATTTTCATACAAATCTCCCATCATCTTGTTGCTCTCCAACCCAGCAAAAATAGGATGATCACGAACCACATGAGAGACCCCTACCCATAGACCAAGTGCATGCTCTTTTCCGATGCGAAAAGGCAGAACCCCTTTAGGTGGCAAGCGAGTTGACCAATAGGAACGACCCGTTTGAAAAAAGGTCTCCAGATAAACCGCTTTCCCACCCACTTCAACAAATTTCTCCAACTTAGCAAATTCTGGTAGTTTTTTCTTAGCACTTGAAACAAAAACAGGGGTCGATGAAGCTGTTTTCTCGCTAAACATCTCAAATGGAATCTGATGTTTCTCTAAAAAAGGAATAAGCAACTTTTCTGGATCAATCACTGCTACTGCACTTTTAGGTACCTTTAGGTCTTTCGAATTGAACACATTAAACTTAAAACTATTTTCTGAAACGGTTCGATTATCTGAGGATTTAAAACAGACCACCGCCTTATAAAGGCCAGACCATTTTTCTGTTTGGAGCGCCTCAGAAAATAGAGAGGATACCCCATGCGATAAGTCTACATCGATGTTCCATCGTTTAACCAGTTTTCCCTGACGATTAAGAATTTTCAACTCAAGATGTCCATCTTCGATTGCTTCTAGATCATTAATCCCCGTAACAAGAACGCGGGCTCCTTGATCGGAATAGATATTACGCGGTATCACGCGCATTGCTAAATACCGATCAGCATTCGCTGCCTTGGTGGCATCATAAGAACGCTTCTTATTTCTCCATAAATCTAACAACCCGGCTCCCAATACCCAATCACCACCCGTTAAAGCATGCACACAATACCCACGAACCTTAGGATTAGAGCGGACCGCTTCTATAATACGTTTATTTGCCGCTGCATGAAGTGATTGCTGTTCCAAACAAAAATCCTCTAGAGCCGGATACAGTTCATCCAACCCACTTTCACGAAGTGCTTTCAAGGTCGTCTCTTCTAACATTTGATGATAGCGATACGGAGGTGTAAGCGGATTCCCCTTCTCTCTAAACAAGGCATTATTCTCCGCTAAATTGGGAATACTTCCATATCCAATCTCAGAGACCAGGGTCATTTTACCAGGGCGAGTATGTTTGTTCTCTAATTCAGCGGCCGCATATCCCAGATGCTCCATCTCATCTGGTGTCATACCCAACGCCAGAAACTGCGCATAGGTCAAATCATTGATCGGATATCCACAATAGATATGCACATCATTAAACGTGATTGGCTCCACCTCATACGGCAGATAAATATTAGCCCCATCCGCAAAACCACCTGATTCATCCAACACCAATCGCGACGGATCTAGTTCACGAGCCACCATCGACATCCGATGCTTTAATCGTTTTAACTCAACCCGCCAGATCTCGTTAAAAATCTCCCACTGCACAATACAAGCACGGTTT
>DOEU01000030.1 GCA_003532555.1 Verrucomicrobiota bacterium
CATTTATCAATAGGTTTTGAGTGGGATCTTTTATCATATCATAGAGCCTACCCTCATGATCTAACCGATAGCGTTGGGTTCGAACCGAAATCCGCCCCTCCCAGTGATGTACGAGAGTACGCTCTTGCCAATCCTTGAAATGCCCGAACAGCAGTGGAGCCAAACTGATTCCATCCAACGGTTTTGTGCCAACCACATCCACGTTCGCCATATCCGTCAACGTGGGCAACAGATCCATAGCGGAACAGATCTGCTGAATCTGCGTACCCGGCTTAACCTTATCTGGCCAACGTAAAAATAGAGGCGACCGCACCCCACCCTCGTCTGTCGACCCCTTTCGCCCTCGCATGCCGCCGTTCCAACGCTCGCCGTTTGGACCGTTATCACAGAAATAAATCACAATAGTATGATCTGCCAATTCCAGTTCATCTAACTTCTCCATCAAGCGACCGACATTCCAATCGATGTTTTCGCACATCGCGAGTGCCGCACGGGTGTGATCTATTTTTTCATACTGCTTTTTCGGGAAATCCTGGTTGAGTTTTCTATCCTGAAATTTGTTCCACCAGCGATCCGGAACCTGCATCGGCGAATGCGGTGTATTGTATGGTATATAAACAAAGAACGGTTCCTCTTTATTTTGTTCGATATACTTCATGGCCCTTTCAGTAAAGTCATCGATCACAAAGCCATTTCCCTGTACTATTTCACCGTTGTGTTCCAGCATCGGGCTGTAATAGTTGCCCCAGTGGCCAGAGCAAAAACCATAGAACTCGTCAAAGCCGCGGGCGTTGGGATGATAAGGATACTGCATGCCATTATGCCACTTCCCGAAGGCCGCCGTTTTGTAGCCCGCCCTCCTGAAGAGCTCGCCAATCATTGTCTCATCGGAATTGCAACGTTCCGCCCCTTCTGATGTATCATATACTCCACAACGGACATGATGCCGACCTGTTAAAAACTCCGCTCGCGTTGGCGAACAGACAGGACTGACATAGAAATGCTCAAACTGAGCTCCTTCCCAAGCCAAGCGATCTATGTTAGGCGTATCGATAGCTAAATTGCCATTAATACTAAGGTCGCCCCACCCCTGATCATCGGTAAGAATAACGATAACATTGGGTCGCTCAAGGGCAAATAGTTGAATCGTACACAGAGTTATAAAGAATATCAGCTTATGTTTAATCTGCATACATCTGTTCCTTATAATCCCCCGCAAGCGGGTTAGGATACCCACTCACACTACTTCCCGTTTTATCCATTGCAGCCAGCTGTTTCCAATTCCACTATTTCATATTTAATTTTTTATTTAGCAAGTGCCTATTCGTCCACTTTTTAAATATCAATCCCTTTAATAAGCTCAAAACTCACCGAAGGTATGCGGTAGGCTTTCAACATATTGGCTAAGTTCGTCCTTCATTTTTTTGAGTTGTCCTAAATATGTTGGATTTTTCGCCAAGTTCTGCTGTTCGTACAGGTCCCTATTGAGATTAAACAGTTGATCGGCATCCCAGAACGACGGATACATGCTTTCGGTTTGATAGTTATGATGATCGAACCCGGACCAAAAGACTTCTTTCGGTCGCTCTTTCATCTTGGCCTCAATTTCCGGCGTTACACGATTGGCTAGATATTTCCAATTCCTAGAAACTATACCCTTGGAATTTCCCGCTTCGATGAGCATATACTCCCGCCAATTTTTTGGCTCCGGCTTTCCAGCTAGTTGACGAACAAAGCTGAAGCTGTCCTCTCCGACGTCCGTTGCAGGTGTTCCACCGGCAAGCTCAATTAGGGTGGCGGTAAGGTCGATATTGCCGATCAAGCTATCGCATCTGGAAGCCGCCTTCACCTGGCCGGGCCATTTGATAATCATCGGCACTTTAGCTCCGCCTTCATAGACGCTATTTTTACCTCGGCTACCATGATCGCTTGTGAAAATAATAATCGTATCATCGCTCAAACCAATCGCTTCGAGCTTGTTGAGAACAGCCCCAATATAGTCATCCATACGGGTTGCCATCGCATTATCTTCTGAAATTCCTTCTTTTCTGCAACGTGCCATAACATCTTCAGTAGAGGGTAGCAGATCCATCGGTTTATCGAGCAATCCGTTGGAGGTTACACGCCGGTCATACGTTTTAACTTGATTATAATCAAACGAGTACTGTCCATGCGGCACCGGCAACGCACAGTAGAGAAAGAAAGGCTGATCTTGATTATCTTCAATAAATTTGAGCGCACCCTCGCATTGCCAATCCAGATTAACAATCGAATTTCCCCACTCCATACGTTCAACCACATCCCAACCGAATCCCACGCTTAAAAAATCATAACCCGCCTGATACTGCTTCTTTAGCTTTTCCTCGAATGTCACCACCGCCTCATACGAAGCATTCGCGTTCCGCTCATTTTTTTTCATCTTCGGCATACCGATTGATTTATCTTCCGGTAGATTATGCCATTTACCAATAATCCCGGTGCGATATCCAAGCCGTTGAAGCTCCTTCGGCAGACAGTTTTCCTCGCGCAACATATCCGGGCGCCACTCCAACGTACAGTGCGCCCCAGCCGGATAATCTTTCAGCAAGTCCGCACCGCGTGTGGCATAGCGCCCCGTTAGCAAACAATAGCGGCTCGGCGTGCAGACTGTACCGTTGACGTAGAAGCGGGTGAACAACATACCCTTATCAGCCAGTGAATCAATATGCGGTGTCAGCACCTTTGGATCTATTTTTTTATTCCAGAACCCTTTTATTTTAGCTCCGCTATGGGTCGCCCAAGTATCTACCATATTTGCCGTGCAGTTGATTTCATCCGCATCCAAATCATCGGCATAAAAAAGAATGATATTAGGTTTTGCATCACTTATCACCGCCGCGAACAATACCATCCCAAACATCCATAGCTTCATGACTTACTCCTTCTCCAATTTCATACTGAAGAGTTCCATTTTTGAAACCGCCTTCTCATTGCCGATTTCTAATAATTCAATTGCTAACACCTGCTCCCCAGACTTTAAATCGATCGTTCCGAAATTATGATATTTTTTCCCAATGGCAAGCTTCACCTTCTTCGATACCTCACCTACGGAAAAGCGAAGGGTTGTCTCTTCGGAAACACCAAGTATGCGCATTGTTGCCTGATAGGTTCCCGACTCCAACACCCGAACTTTCATCTCCTGAACGGCACCGATCTCATGAAAAAAGGTATTGGCCCATGTAACAGAATTTTTTCCTTTAAATCGATACACACACTCCATCTCCAGATACGCTTCAGGACTGATTTCTTGCACCGGATCACTCCACGCATGCGGATCGTTACGAATGGCTTCAAGCTCAGAAAAATAGAAGCTCTGCATGGCAGAAAACTTGCTGGGCATCGTTTTTTTAAGATCATTTTTCTGCTGCGGATCTTTAGATAAATTAAATAGTCCCCACAACCCTTTCTCATTCACCACCACCCAATCGCCCTGCACAAAACAAGTTTCTCTTTTGTTAAGCGGAAGAGCATGCTCCGTAAAGCGATAGTTCCAACCATCAGATGCTAGATACTGTTCTGGCTTACCCGTCTCGCCAGTGAAATAGCCACGCTCAGGCCAAGCAGTCTGACCGCTCACCAAAGGCACAAGACTCTTCCCGTCAAGCGGCAACTTGTCCAGAGAACGATTCCCCCCCGCAAGCTCTACCAACGTGGGATAGATATCCATCACCAGCGTCATTTTATCAATGATCTTTGGCTCATACATAGCTGGATTATAAATAGACAGCCGATTACGGAGAGCATTCTCCCAACCCGTTGCTTTTTTTGAACGGAAACCGGATGGATTCCGCGCAATCCACTCCTCTTCATTCAGGGTGTAATACTCCGTCGTCAGCGAAAAGAAACCCTCGGCGTCCTGCTGTAAAATACGGGTGGTCGGTGTGGGACCATTATCACCGAAAAAGAGTACGATCGTATCATCAGCCAATCCTAAATCTTCCAAGGATTGAATAACGCGCCCAACCTGAGTGTCGAGCTGTTCCATCATGCCCAAGAACATGGCATACTGTTCACCTATGCCCTTTTTGATATACTTCTCTTGAAGCTCTCGAGGACACAACCAGGGTTCGTGCGGTGCAGCATAAGGAATATAAAGAAAGAACGGATTCTCTTGATTAGATTGGATAAAATCAATCGCCTTGTCGGTTATTCGCTCAACCTGCCATCCATCTTCTCGGCCAACATAGTATCCATTATGAAAAAAGGGCGGATTAAAATGTTCGTATCGCCCGTAACTCCGAACATCATCACGCACCACCGGCCATGCTTCATCGAAACCACGTTGCGACGGAAGATCGGCATCTGAAAGCCCCAGATTCCACTTACCCATCATGCCAGTAACATAACCGGCATCCTGCATGGCTTCCGAAAGTAGATATTCATCCAAATGTGGTGCCTCCGCACCAAAGCCTACCGCCGACGTGCCCGTCCGCATAAAATTACGCCCCGTCATCAGTGCCGATCTCGTCGGCGCACAAGCAGCTGCGGTGTAGAAGCGAGTAAATTGAACTCCCTTCTTCATAATTTTATCCATAACGGGGGTCTTTAACGGCGACTGGCAAAACCCATAATCATCAAACCCCTGATCATCAGTAAGAATTAAAACGATGTTCGGCTTGGACGCAGCCATCACACTACCTCCTAACACCAAAAAAATAATCATAATTATCTGCCGCATATTTATTTTCCAAAATCACCGAACGGACGACCGATCGATTTCACATAGCGTGATAGATGCTTTTTCATCTCCACCATCTTCTCCTGATATTCGGGATTATCGGCCAGATTATGCTGCTCATTAGGATCGTTACGCAAATCAAATAGCTGATCCGGATCGGCCCAGCCAATCTTTTTAATCTTCTGACCAAACGGCGTTTTCGCCCACAAAAGATCAAAGTTTCCTGCCTCCATATTTTCCTTCAACGAACCACTCAAGTTCGGATTAAATCCCCGCCTGAGGATTTCATCATTGTAGCGGATGGCAATATATTTCCACTCCTTGGTTACAACCCCCTTAGCATACCCCATCTCAGTATAAATGGATTCTTTTAGACTCTGTATTTTCCCATCCCAAATCGGCTTAATGCTCATGCCGTCGAGGTGCAGACCTTCAACCGGTTTAGCCTGGGCAACATCCATGAAAGTCGCTGCCATATCCGTAACATCAAGCAAGGTCTTATTCACGGTACCCGCCTTCAACCCTCCATCCGGCCAACGAGCGATAAAAGCAATATTATTTCCACATTCATAAGGTGTGCTCTTGCCCGTATTCTGCTGATCGGCCAGAAAGATCACCAACGTATTGTCGAGCTTCCCCTGTTTTTCTAGCTTCTCAAGAATCACCCCGATCCCTTCATCCATCCAGACAACCGTCTGCTCGGTAATATCCTTGTGCTTCATCGCTATCTCGGAGCGTGGCCTCATAATGCCCACCGCCTTATCGGTGTAGCCTTCGTGCGTAACGATAACATCGGCCGATTCAATTGGCTCACGCGGACCATGGGTGGTGGTGAAAGCCGTCCACAGAAAAAAAGGTTTATTTTTCGGAGCCTTATCCAGAAAATCGAGTGCCCCCTTTACCGTGTATTCTACATTATGATGCTCGAGAGCCTTCGGATATTCATCCTCCACATTGCCCGCCGTAATGCATTCTGCATAATCAAAACCATACCCATAAATCAATTCCTGCTGAATCCTGACCGATTCCACCAGCATCGCTTTAATTTTAGGATCCGTCGGATCGGCGTCGTTCGGAATGTCATACAAAGGAAGAAGATTATGAAAATCGTTATGCCACTTACCTGCAACCCCAGTATAATAACCAGCTTTTTGCAAAGCCATAGCAATAGTTCGATCTGTTTCACAGAAAAAAGCCCCATTACGAATCGGAGGCTGAAAATCATACTCTTTGAAGAGCTTATTACGACATCGGCTCGGATAAGAACCGGTCAAACAAGCATATCGCGTTGGAACACAAAGCGATGAAGGTGTATAAGCTCGAGTATGGCGAACTCCTTCTTTAGCCAATCGGTCAATATTCGGCGTTTTGAATCTCGCACCATAACAACCAATCGTATTGTTGTTGTGATCATCACTGATTAACACCAAAATATTCGGTCGTTCCTGCAACATTTTTGCGAAGGAGGGTTGCGTCGCAACCAGCACTCCTAAGACCCATCCTAACTTCACCCATTCTGTAAATCTTTTAATCACATAAACCTCCATGAATGAACACC
>DOEU01000014.1 GCA_003532555.1 Verrucomicrobiota bacterium
GTATGCAGGTTTTAATTCCATTGGCATCTGGTTGTGAAGAGATGGAAGCTGTTATTCTCATTGATGTATTGCGTCGGGCGGGCTGGCAAGTGACCACGGCAGCACTTGAATCCAGTGTGATTGAAGCATCAAGAGGAGTGCGGCTTGTTGCAGATCAGCTATGGGATGAAGTTGAAATGGATCAGCAAGAGGCCCTTATTTTACCGGGGGGAATAGCGGGTACTCAGCAACTGTGTGCCCATGCCGGTGTTCAGGCTGCGTTGAGGCAGTTTTCGCAAGAGGGTCGTTGGGTCGGTTCGATTTGCGCTGCTGCCTTGGCTCTTCATGAAGCGGACCTATTAAAAGGAAAACGATTTACCTGCTATCCGGGCGTTGAGAAGGAATTGCCAGAGGATGTTCAGCCGATTAATGAGTGCGTCGTTGTGGATGAAAAACTGATTACCAGTCAAGGACCGGGCACAGCGTTCGAGTGTGCTTTGGCGTGGATCGAAGCGTGTGAGAGCTTGGATAAAGCGTCGGCAATTCGAAGAGAACTTTTAGCTTAAATCTTTTTTGCGGCTCGGAGCGTTAGCGTGCGGTTAAAGATGGTTTTTTCTGAAGTGTGATCTCGGTCAGCACAAAAGTAGCCGACGCGTTCGAATTGGAATCGATCAGCGGGAGCGGCTTTTGCGAGGCTAGGCTCAAGTTTGGCTTGAATGGTTTGAAGCGAGTCAGGGTTTAAGAATTCAGTAAACTCGGTGGTTTTATCAGCCAGTGGGTTTTCCGTGGTGAAGAGGCGATCATAGAGTCGAATTTCAGCGTCGCATGCATGAGCGGCTGAAATCCAATGAATAGTTCCACGTACTTTTCGTCCGTCGAGTGGATTTACTCCTCGAGTTTCAGGATCATAGTTTCCATAGAGGGCGATCACTTTTCCGTCGGCGTTTTTTTCAACGCGGGTGCAGATGACGCAGTAGGCGCCACGCAAGCGAACTTCTCGTCCGACCGTGAATCGTTTGAATTTATTGGGAGCGTCGTCCATATAATCTTCGCGTTCGATGTAGCATTCACGGGTGAAGGGAACGGTGCGTGTGCCGAAAGATTCATTTTGCGGATGATTGGCTATTTTAAGTTCTTCTGTTTGGTTTTCTGGATAGTTTTCGATGATGAGTTTAATGGGGTCGAGGACCGCCATAGCGCGGGGTGAAGTTTCGTTTAGGTCGTCTCGCACGCAAGCTTCAAGACGTTCGATCTCGGTGAGGCTTTCAAATTTAGTGCAGCCGACTTGTGTGCATAGATTGCGAATGGCGGTGGGGGTAAATCCGCGGCGGCGCATGCCGCTGAGGGTGGGAAGACGAGGATCGTCCCATCCGGTAACATAATTTTCTTCAACGAGCTGAAGAAGTTTTCTTTTGCTCATTACCATGTAGGTGATATTGAGACGGGCAAATTCAATTTGTTGGGGTCGGTAAAGATTGAGTTCGTTTAAAATCCATTCATAGAGGGGTCGATGCACTTCAAACTCGAGGGTACAGAGGGAGTGTGTGATGCCTTCAATGGAATCTTCGATGCAGTGAGCAAAGTCATACATGGGATAGATATGATAGGTGTCGCCCGTGTGATGATGCTTGGCGTGTTTGATGCGGTAGATGGCGGGATCGCGCATGTGAAGGTTGGGGGATGTCATGTCGATCCGAGCACGCAGAACATAGGTGCCTTCGGCGAGATCGCCTTTTTTCATTTGATCAAAAAGAGCGATGTTCTCATGGATGGATAGGGCTCTTCCGGGGGGTTCGCGTCCGGGCTCTGTGGGTACGCCTCGATAGGATTTAAATTCGTCTTGAGATAGATTACATACATAGGCGCTACCTTTTTCGATGAGTTGTCGGGCATAGTTTTCCATCTGATCAAAATAGGAGGAGGCCCAGTAGAGATGATCGCCCCAGTCATATCCTAGCCAGCGGATATCTTCTTGGATGGCATGGACATAGTGAACATCTTCAGCGGCAGGATTGGTGTCGTCAAATCGAAGATGGCAACGTCCGTTGTATTTGAGTGCGGTGCCAAAATCAAGATGAATAGCTTTGGCATGCCCGATATGGAGGTATCCATTGGGTTCGGGGGGGAAACGCGTGATGATGGTCTCTGTTTTATTAGAAGCTAAGTCGGCTTCTATTTTTTCGTGAATAAAGTGGGTCGATATTTCTGCTGTCATAATATGGTTCCATCTGGTGAAAAGGGATTTATCCTTGATTCAGGAAATTTGATCAATCTTTTCAGGTGGTCAATCTAGGTGAAGTGCGAATCTTGTAATTCGATAAAGAGGAGCCTATTTTCTATGGAACTATGTATACACGGGAGAGTGATTGAATGAAAGTGGCTACCTTCAATGCAAATTCTATTCGAAGTCGTTTGCCGATTTTATGTGATTGGCTATCTGTGCATCAGCCCGATGTGGTGGGTATTCAAGAGACAAAGGTTCAGGATGAAGATTTTCCTCAGGAGGCGTTTGCCGATTTGGGGTATCATGTCACGTTCTGTGGTGAAAAATCATATAATGGTGTAGCCTTTATTTCGAAGGAGCCTGCAGCGGATGTTTATTTCGGGTTTAATGATGGGGGTCCTGTGGATGCGACGCGGTTAATTCGGGCTCGGTTTGGTGAGGTGGAGATAGTGAATACATACATTCCGCAAGGTCGTTCTATTGATCATGTGATGTATCGGTATAAATTGAATTGGTATGCTCGGTTGCGGTCATTGTTTGATGAATATTATTCTTCGGATCAGCCTCTCATCTGGATGGGAGATATGAACATTGCGGTAGAACCGATTGATGTGATACAACCACAAACAAAAGCCAATGATCCGTGTTATCATCAGGAAGCGCGAAAAGCTTTTCTTGAGACGTGTGCTTTCGGATTTCAAGATCTCTTAAGAAAACATCATCCCGATGAGGTTCTGTTTTCTTTTTTTGACTATCGCGTGAAAGAGGCAGTTGAGCGAAATATGGGATGGCGCATTGATTATATATTAGCAACGCATGCATTGGCTAAACGGTGCTCGGATTGTTATATTGATGTTCAGCCGCGTCGGTGCGAAAAGCCGTCGGATCATACTTTCGTGGTGGCAGAATTTTCATCTCTTTAAACCTCCGACATAAGTAAACTTTTGTGATC